>JAJYZL010000049.1 GCA_021799965.1 bacterium
GTGATGGGTCTGTTTGGCGCCGGTGGGGAGATCTGGGAAATCTGTATCAACTTGGTGAGGTCGTTTATACTATCCAGGTGATCTTGGGTATAGATGATATTCGTGCAGAGCAGCTTATTCTAATGCTCAGGATGCCTCTTGGATGGAATACGATTGAAGTAACTAAGTGGCCAATCCGTACTTTTAGCAAAGGCAGCTCACAGTTATTCGATCTTTCGATGAACGAGAAAAAGGATGGCAACGAATATACTGTTGCACTTCAGAGTGATAAAGTGGTTGATAAGGGAAAAATTCGTATCGGACCATTTAACATTTCAATAATTTCTGTAAATATAACTCGCAACGGTGAACAGATTGACGGCAAATTATTTGTCAGTGGTGACTGTAAGTGGGTGTGGGTTGATTTTGGCGATGCTCAGACTAAGAAGTTCGAGATAAGTGCAAAAGCTCTGTAGAATTGAAAAATTAAGTTCTTTTTTTCAATCAATCTATCCTTCCTTTGACAGGATATTCTTAATTCTACATTGGAAATTTTTAATTGCGGCTTGCTGGGATAGGGACAAACAATTAGCAAGCAAAGAGACAAAATATGCCAAACAAATCGGAAAAATTATAACTGTTAATCAGGGCGAGCCTATAACAATTAAAGGTGAGGGACTAAATATTCTGGTAGAAAAATAATCGAAAGATAAAATCGTAAACATTATAAAAGGTAAAATCACTAATGAAGAAATTTGATGTTATTTGTTGTTTATTTTTCATTGCCTTGTTTCTGCAAGGTTCCGCATATGCACAAGTTAATGTAGATAATATATTTTGTCTTGGTAATGGTCGCTTAGCCGCTTATGAGACTAAAGCAGACATCATTCAATTGTTTGGTCCACCGTATAGTTCTCCTTCGCTTTTACAAATGAAGCTAATTGATACTACGATTCAAATAAAATCTGAACGCGAGATAGGTACTGCTATATGGAAACATACACTGATTAAAAAAGGTAAAGTAATTGGCACGATCACCGATTTTGTAGATTCCAAATTGCCATGTCTAATACGAAAGTTTAACCTCAGGCAGCCAATTACATTTTCTTTAATATTTAATGATAAGGCTCGTATAATTAAAAACACAGCTTCTTACAGAAGATATAATTTTGAAGATGGGTTATTAGTTGAATCACCCCGGGGAATTGCTTTTTACAATGATTATCCGATGCCGTTCAAGCAGTATTTGCAAA
Organism: bacterium; assembly: GCA_021799965.1. Lineage (GTDB taxonomy): Bacteria > Patescibacteriota > Minisyncoccia > UBA6257 > 02-FULL-45-10c > JAHILT01. Next base: position 1,233 of record JAJYZL010000049.1, read on the forward strand.
TCGGAGCGAAAAACAATATTCACATTACTGGTAGTGTGATCGATCATTATTTAAAAATCAACTGTGAAGAAGGTGAGAGCTACCTATATTTTGTAGGAGGGCCTCGATATCCTAACTGTGTATTAAATAGTGAATCCGCTTTTTCTACGTCGTATGATTCATTACTCATATCAACACGTTTATATTGGCAAAAATTTTCATCCCGCAGAATTGATTTCGCTAAAATACTTCCCTCTAATCTACCGGAACGCGATAAATTATTAAAGACTATAGATGACGTGTCTATTCTTATTAAAACTCAGCAATCATTGGAAGGCGGAGTGTTGGCAGGGCATAATTACCATCTGGCATATATCCGCGATGAATATGGCGTCTCTCGCTGTTTGCTGAAGTTAGGCTATTATCAAGAGGCACGCGATATATTGAAATTCTATTGGAAAATATGGCAGCGAAAAAGTGTGTTGCATAATGCGCAGGGGATTGGTGTAGATGCATTTCATTTAGCTGAAAACGATGAAGTGGAAATCACCGGCTACTTAATCATTCAAGCATTTGATTATTTGGCTAAAAGCAAAGACACGGCTTTTGTAAAAGAAATTTTTCCCATGCTTGAATGGGCGTGGAAGAGCCAGAAAAAAAACCTGGTAAGAAATATGCTGCCGTTTAATGGAGATGAAACTTATGTTGCCGGTGGTGTATTGCCACGCAGTGCTTTGAATGATGGTTCGGCGGAAGCAACGCTGTTGTTTATTACCGGCGGAGGAAAATTTATTTCTTTTGCAGAAAAAAACAATATATGGAATAAGGTAACAATAGCAGAAAACAAAAAAATCTTGAAAGAAACTACTGAACATTATCGTAAAAATTTTTTTGAGAATGGTCGCCTCATTACAAATAATCCTGCGCGAACCATAGGGCTAAAATTACCTCAGTTTCGATATGGTGTTTGTGAAGAACTCGGGCAAGCACCAGGATGCGAGTTTTTTGGCTGGACGCAGAAAACTCAAAACAACCGTTATCTCTGTCCGGTCTGTTTTGCTTCTAGATCGCTTCCGAAGGTTGTGCCTCATAAATACTTTTTACAGTCCGTAAGTTTAATGCCGTTGTATATCGGTTCCGATTTATTTACCAAAGACGAATTGAAGATAATGGTAGATGATATTGTAAGTAATTATCATAAGACAGGTAAATTTCCTTCGCGCCCCGGCGGGGATATTACAGTGGGATATGATTACGGATTACTGCTTTATAATTTAACTAAGCTGAATAATCCTGCAAAAACAGAAATCTACGAAAAAATGATGTCCGTCCTTGATGATACGGGTTCATGGGTTGAATATTATAAAGATGGTAAGCCATTTGGTACACGTTACAGACCCTGGGAAAGTGCAATCAATTTAGAAGCAGCTGTCCTGTTTGCAGAAAAATTTTAACCTTTTTAATTCATAATCTTTTGAAAAACTTTAAAAAATTTATGAGGATTGCAATGTCATTAAAAACAAAAATGTTTTTGGGATTATTAACAACCCTATTGGTGTGTTTTATCGGAACAGAGAACCTTTACTCGCAGGGTATAAGTAGAGAAATATTAGGCGGGGGTAGCAAACCTGGCTCAGGTAGAAAGCACGAGATCAAACACATAAGAAGTAAGAGCATTGGTTTTATAGACTCAGCGTTTCAGGATGGTTATACTGATAACATTGTTAACGTAAATGTTGACAGTGAAAAGATACAAACACTAACTATTCAAAGCACAGACGAAAACAAGTATATAGGGGCAGGCAGAACATCATATAGTGTTTGGACACGTGACCTTTACTGGGGATTTCTTGGCTGGGCACAAGCTGGAGATGATTCTGTTCTCGATATGATGAAGTCTTCTCTGCGTCTTCTGGTAATGGCCAAGGACAAGAACCAGGCTATGGGACAGAGCAAGGTGTGGCCATTGAATGATAAGCGGTTTTATATTCCACAAGCATATACCACGGGTCTTAATATAGCCATGGATTTATTCCCTTGGTGTTCTGAATCCCAGGCAGATTTTCTTCTTTTAGCCTATAATTATTGGAGACTCAGCGGCGACCGGAAGTTTATTGAATCGATTTGGAATGACATTAAGTACGTAACTAAGACGCTCGAGCTGCTGGATACGAACGGCAATTCATTGCCTGACGCACTTCAAGGCAGCTACGATTACCAGTTTATCAGTGTGAATACCGAGGAACCCCTTATGTGCGCTAAGACGAGTATGGCTTATAGTTCTGTGGCGGAGCTTGCACGAATGCTGGGCAAGGATAGATATGCAGATAGTCTTGAAGCGCTTGCGGCGAAAATCAAGAAAACGATGAACAAGAGCGTTGAAAATGGCGGATTGTGGAAGAAAGAAGGTAAGGGTGGCTATTATGTGATACGGAAGATTACTAAAGATAAGGAAAAGATACCGGAGTTTATACTAAAGGAAATGCCTTCATATTTAGCATCATTTTATCGTAAGGAAGGGATACTGGATAAATTTATACCTTACGAAAATCTTGTGCCTATGTGGTGCGGAATGACGAGCAGCAAACAAGACAAAGCGATTTTTGCGAAGCTGGACGCCGGGTTTAAGAAATATTACGATTTGCCTTACGGTCCGGAGTATTGCGCCCCGGCGGGACATAATGACCAAAGCGTGATGAGTTGTTCGAGTGTTCCGTGGCTTGGGTTTCTCGATGTTTATTTGAGAGGTAAGAAGGGACATGAAACAAATCGTTCGAGAATATTTGATATGCTTATGAAGCATGCGCATGATGCGGGTGGGATTCCTTTTTCGGAAGGTGCAGGAATTTACGGTAATCTGACTGGCGGGGCGGGTAGAACCTGGGATAACGGCAATTTCTTCCACATGCTTATTTGTGGAATATACGGACTCGAGAAGAGTAAAGATGGAATCACAATATCAGCACCGGAAAAGATTGATGGTGTACCCTTAACAGAGCTAAAGAATTTTCGGTTGCGTAAAGCGGTCTATAACTTTAAGTGGACAGGCGAAGGCAAGCGGATAAAGAGTGTTACTGTTGACGGCAATGAAATTGCATCTGTCCCGAAGTTGGATGTTTACAAACTTACCGGTAAGGATGGAAGTCACGAAGTTGAGATAGAGCTTTATAAATGAGTTTATGCCGATTCAAAATTCATTCGGAAAAATAATCATTCTTATATAGGAGTTAAAATTATGAAGAGAAGAGTCTTATTTATTTTGTTTATTGTTGTTATATTTTCATTTAACACTCAAAGCATTCTTCCCCAAGCTAAAGAGAGTTCAAAGAATACCAATAAAGAAAAGAAATCCTTAGAACAACTTCCAGACACTACTTCGAATGAACCTTATTATCGCGATATATATCCGGATACATGGGTTGGAACCGATGCCCTTGGCAGAACCATGCCGGACTATTCAGAGGTAGGACCTGTTAAGAAAGACCATCGCCGTGTTGTTGGTATTTTCTATATCACCTGGCACCGGGATGAGTTGCACAATTTAAACAGTCCTTATACCGCCGATGTAACCAAGATTCTTGCAACAGACCCGAAGGCACGGTTAAACGGCAATAGTCCGGCATGGGG
>JAJYZL010000050.1 GCA_021799965.1 bacterium
GGCAGCCATAACATGCAGGCGATAAGTTTGTATAATTTGAATTATGACAAGCCTGACATGTAACAGTTGTGTGTACCCCGGCCAATGGGAAACCGGTATTATTATGGTTGAAACTCGCATCGCCGAAACTTGTTGTTGTATGGCACTGCGAACAATCATGAGAAAAACCTTGCGATACATGGTTCGGATCAGTTGTATTGTTATACTGTGTTGCATGGCAGGAATAACAATCGGCCGGAGTTCCTGAAACACTTCCATTATGGCATGACTCGCAGCTTGTTGTTGTATGAGCACCGGTTAGTGTAAATCCTGTCGTAGCATGGTTAAATGATGACGTTGTAAACGGCGCTGCTATACTGTGGCAATCCTGACATGTCTGCGGTAAACCTGCCGCGGTGTGATTTACAGGAGATGTTGCTGCACTATAATCTTTTAAATGACAGGATATGCATGCTGTAGATGTATTTGTAAATCCTGATGCATGACATTGAGCGCATTGCAAATTTGCATGCTGACCAGTTAATGGAAAGCCTACTGCTGCATGATCAAATGCCCCACCGCCCCAATCCGTGGTTGAATGACATTGCGAGCAATCATGTGAAAATCCTTGAGTAGCATGATTAGGATTTGTTGTATTTGCATAATCTGTTGCATGGCACGAATAACAATCTGTGGGTGTGTTTGTATATCCGGCTGTGTGGCAAGACTGACATGAAACGGAAGCGTGTGCACCAGTTAAAGGAAAACCCGTAGTGTTATGATTAAAGGTTGCTTGAGCAAATGTTGTAGTATTATGGCAATCCTGGCAAGTTGTTGGGAACTTTGCTGCAACGTGATCGGGATTTTTTGCAGTAATATAATTCTGCTTATGGCAAGGATAGCAACCGGTAGTTAAGCCTTTAAAATTACTTCCGGGCGCATGACAAGCAAAGCAATTCTGAATATTATGTCCTCCAACCAGCGGGAAGAAACTGTGATTAAAACTAGTATTACCCCAGGTGAAATTAGCTAAGCTATGACAAGTTTGGCAGTCGGTAGAAAAATTTGCTTGCACATGATTGGGCGAAGTAGTTGCGTAATATTGCTGTTTATGACAGCTAAAGCAGGAAACGCTTTGAGCCGGAAAATATAAATTTGCATATCCCGAATGGCAGCTTTGGCAATCTACATTTAAATGAACTCCGATGAGAGGAAATCTGCTATTTTGATGCATCTGAATTATATTAAAAACTACCCATGTATTTGTTGTATGGCATTGAACGCAGTTTGTTCCAACACTGTTTTGATGAACATTCTTATGACATGATTCGCACTGAATTTTAACATCGGAAAACACCAAACTCTTATGACATGATTGACAACTAACAGAAATATGCTGCCCGGTAAGTCTAAAAGATGTTTCAGTGTTGTGGTCAAACTTTATATTCTTTGGAATAATTTTCCAATTTGTTGATTCATGGCAATTTGAGCAGTCTATTTTAAGTAAATTGCCGTGTGGCGATTGCGCAAAAATGCTCGCCGCACTAATCAACAAAAATATTATGCATGACAAGAGGCGCATTTAAAGTCTCTCAATTTATATTGTATAAAAACGTTTCCATTCTCCGTAACTTTTTTATGACAGGATGAACATGATACTTTTTCGTGAGCACCTTTCAACGGGAAATTAGATTTTTCATGATCAAATTTTACAGGTTTCCAATTATCGTAGCCATGACAGTTTTCGCATACAGGCTTACTACCAATTTTATTAGAATTAAATTGACCGAAGTGCACATCGTTATGGCATGTAGTGCAGTTCAAATGAAGTGAAGCAAATCTGAAAGAAATTTTCCCGGATTCATTTTTTTCTTCATGACAGTCCCTGCAAGAAATAGATGAATGTTTACCTGATAACTTGAAGTTTGTAAGACCGTGATTAAAATGAATTTTCTTCCAATCATCGGTAACATGGCACGATTCACATCTATTATCGGGCATAAACTTTTCGGTTAATTCTGTTCCGTGAACATTTTCATGACAGTCGATGCATTTAATTCCAATATTTCTAAAGTGCCATAGTTTTAAGTTTGTTTTGTAATGACACGATTGACAAGAGACGGCTAAATGCGCACCCGTTAACGGGAGTTTTGCTTTGTTATGTTCCCGAATAGTAAATAGAGTCGTTTTAAAACTGAAGACATCATGGCATTCTTTGCAGTCGGTTACAACATTATTAACAGTAAATTCGTCGAAGTGAGCATCTTTATGGCAGTCAGTGCATTTTGCAAATTTTGGTTTAGAGAGTAAATTTTCCCCGTGGCAATCTACACATGAAACACGTCGGTGAGCGCCTTCAAGCGGAAACCGAGTTTTACTGTGATCAAAAGTATTTTTGTTCATAATTTTAAATGACTCAACATTATGGCATCTAACACAATTTTCGCCAAATTGTCCTTTATGAACATCTTGATGACAGGGGGTACAGTTTCTGAATTGTAGTCCGGCGAATTTTTGAAACGATTTTCCGTTCAATGTTTCTTTCATGTGACATTTAACGCACTCAACTTTTGTATGTGCACCGGATAGTTTAAATTTTGCAGTTTCATGATTGAACAAAGCAGCCGGTTTAAACATTACAGTATTATGGCAGGAGGCGCAATTATTACCAAGAGTATTTTGATGAACGTCCTTATGGCACGAGACACAGTTGGTACTTAGTCCCAGGTAGGTTCCATTTCTTTTTTTGAAGAGAGAATTCGTTATAAAATTTGTTTGATGACACTCCTCGCAATTTATTTGCGAATGTTTTCCGTCCAGTTTGAATCCCGCTTTATTATGATCGAAATTATCGGGATAAAAATTTATTATTCTAAAGCTTCTTCCGTGATGTTCGCTGTGGCAGTCCCAACAATTTTTGTTCTTGACGTCAGAGCTTGAATGGTAACCTATGTTTCCATCAATCATAGTCTTTAGTTCGGCATGGCAAGAAAGACAGCGGGAATTCTCCAATTGTTTTCCCATCACATGACACTTCGTACAATTGCTTAAACCTTCAAGCTTTGCATGAGCGAAGGTTAAATTACCGGGAGAAATTTGAGCATGTATTTTAGATGAATATGACAATAGAATCATAAATGCGTACAAAATATTTTTAATGGTCTTTATTTTAATTTTCATGCTTTAATATAGCTTCGCCGAATTTTTTAGTAATATGGATTCCTGTTTTCTGTAGAAAATCTGTCGGAAGCAATCCGCCCGCTAAGATGTAAACAAGATCATTCTCGAGTTCCAGCAACTTGTCTGAATTATTAAATGCGAGAATGACTTTATCCCCAAGAATTTCTTTTATATTTGAGTTAAAGATTATATCAACTTTCTTTTGAAAAGATGCTTCGGTAATATTTTCTAAGTTCTTCGGTTTAATTCTTGAAAAGCTGTCACTCCGGTAAGAAAGTCCAACCATATTCTGACCCGATTGAGAAAGCATAAGCGCAGCTTCGATAGCTGAATCACCCCCGCCAACAACAAGGATTTTTTTATTAGAAATCAATTCAGGTTCCATTAGGCGATATGCTACTTTTTCTCTTTCCTCACCCGGCACGCCAAGTTTACGCGGCGATCCTCTTCGCCCAATAGCGATAATAACTCCTTTGGAAGTATAAATTCCCTTTGATGATTTAACTTCAAAACGATCTTTTATTTTTGCTATGGATTCAACTTTTTCATTTTCATTTATAGATATTTTATTTTCTTTTAAGATTGAATGCCAAATTTCCAAAAGTTCCGGTTTGGAAGTTTCTTTCATTTTCAATTTGCCATGCATAGGAAGCTCTACAGGAGAGGTCATAATTATTTTTGAGCGCGGGAAATTATAAACCGTACCTCCAAGGGTATCTTGTTCAAGAGTTAAGAAACGTAGTTTGTTTTTAGCCGCTGTTAATGAAGCTGAAATACCTGCAGGCCCGGCTCCGACTATAATAAGATCATATTCTGTTTGAGCTTGCTTGTTTAATTTTTTTGTGAAATAAGTTACAGCCTGTTTACCTTGCTCAATAGCATTTTTGATTAATCCCATGCCTCCTAATTCTCCAGCTATATAGAGACCGGGAATGTTTGTCTCAAATTCTTGGCTAACATGCGGGAGATCAACTCCTCTTTTTTCTGTTCCAATACAAAGCTTTATTGCGTTTAATGGACATGCATGGAAACAAGCACCGTGCCCAACACAACGTGATGCATTAATAACACGTGCCTGACCATTAACCAAGCCGATTATATCCTGTTCGGGACAAGCAGTAATACATGCACCGCTTCCAATACATCGTTCAAGATCTATAACAGGATGGAGAGAAACCGGCTCGTGGGACCCCAATTTTTTGGCGGTTTCGATTTTAGATATAGTTGTTTTCGATACAAGAAAATATTTTCTCAGATACCAGATCAGGATGGCGACTGTAAATAAGAATAAAATGAAATATGTAGCGTAATTTTCTATTAGAGTTTCCATCTATAATCTAATTTATTATGACAAAAAATTATCCCGAAGATTATTCGGTAGTCAAATATCAATTTTAGAAACTGAATGCTCTAGCAGACTTATATATTTCAATGAATAATTATTATGATATTTAGAATATCCACCTGTAGCCGAAGGCTACCGTAACAGCGATGTGAATAAACATTATAACAAACATAAGAATGGCAAAAGGTAAATGAACAACATGCCAATATTTGAAAAATTTTTGCATCGTTTTCAGGAGTCCTATTCTTCGAGAAACAATCAGTTTTGTTTTGGTTGTTTTCGCAATCC
>JAJYZL010000051.1 GCA_021799965.1 bacterium
TGTAATATTATGTTTTTCACCCTTTTTTATAGGAGCTGAACGCTTTTTGATCCATTGAGCAATTGCATTCACTTCGTCATCTGATTTTATGGCTTTTACTTTTGAAGATTTTGCCTTTGAGCGCTTAACAGATATATTAGCAATTTTATGATCTGCGACTTTAATCATGAAATCATACAATTCTTTTTGAGAAGTATCAAATAAGGTGATTCTATTTTTTTCAAGGTGCACCAACATTGATACTAAAGCAGTTCGTTTATTGCCATTATGAAATGGATGATTATTACAAATACCATATAGCAAAGTTGACGCATTAAGAATAGTATTCGGATACTTTAGTATGCCGTTTAGGCTGGTTTCTTGCCTGCTTACAGCAGAAGCAAGTAAGTCCTCATTCTTTATGCCGGGAGGAAGAATTGGGTCTTTGGTATTAGAAAAATCATCAACAAGAATATCATGTATCTTTTTAACCTCATCTATAGATAATGTAAGAGTACTCATTGAAAGAAATTAAACGATAAATTATTTTATATTTTGAATATTAAATTATATATGAGACTATTTATTTAACTTATTGATTTTGGATTACAATTAGTCGTATTTGCTCCATTTTTCATCTGACAACATAAATCTATTCAGTTCTTCTTTCATGCTTTTCCAGTTAGGTAAATATTTGTCCATTAAAGAAAAAAATTCATTATCATGTTTTTTTGTTATTATATGTATCAACTCATGAACAATTACATACTCAATGCAATTTACCGGCTTCTTTGCCAATTCAAGATTTAACCATATCCTTCTTTTTTCATGATTACAACTACCCCACCGCGTTCTCATGCGTTTAATCCCAAAGAATTCCGCTTTTACTCCTATTTTTCCTTCCCATTCGGCAATAACTTCGCCTGCATAAAGGAATAACTCTTCCCGGTACCAATTATACATAACTTCTTGCCTGACGGATTTAGAGCTTTCATGTCTAACTTGCAAAATGATTTTATTATTCCCTCTTAAAAAAACACTGGGTTTTGCATCTTTAAAAATAACCTCAAGACGGTACCTTTTGCCTAAAAAGTAATGACTCTCACCAGCAACATATTCTCTTTCGGTTTGCCTTTCCTGGCATTCAAATTTAGCTTGTTGTTTTTTAATCCACCGGAGCTTAACAGCTAAAAGCGCTTTGATTACCTCGTCTTTCATTTTATCAGGCGCTGTCACTCTAACCCAGCCATTGGGAGGCATCACGGAAAGATGAAGATTTTTAATCGGTTTTCTTATGACTGATACTTCAATGCCGTTAACAGATAAACAGAAATTAGAATTCATTTTTATGAGTCCTTATAATATCCATTAACTTAGTAAGTTCATAGTCATTAATATTAACATCAATATCTTTTAAGGCATCTTTTATTCCATTCCTTATCGCCCTTTCTTTTAAAGGATTTCCGTCCCATCCATCAAGCCTTGACTCCATCACCGATTCATAAACTTTAATAGCTTTTTCTATATCCTGGCCCAGATTATCGTATAAAGCTCGCTTGCCCTTGGTGTTTATCTTATTGCCAACCATCTCTTCCATTGGGTCTTTTACCCTCTTTGTCAGTTCGGCTATGGTTTTAAGATATTCCTTGTATTCTAAATCTTCCTGCTTGCGTTTTTTAATAAGCTCGGTTAATAATTCTGACATTTTATTGTAATACATAGGATTTGTCGGCATTTCATCAATTATAAGCTTACGGACGTTATTTTCGATAGTTTCTGCCACCGCCTCTTTATCGGAAGAAATTGATTCCGGCAAATTATTAATTGCATCCTGCCCTTTTTTTACAAGCAAATCAACTAGATTAGTATTATCAAATCCAGATAATTTTTCGCTTTCCTTTGCGTCAATATATCTATCTATTAGGATTCGCATGGAAGGCTCATATTTTTTAAGGTCTATATAATCGCCGCTCGCGAGTTTGATTTCCGTTTTCAATTGTTCATAGAATTTAACTTCTTTATTAATCTGGCTTATTTGCTCTTTAGTATAGCCTGAACCCTCCATATCATTCGCTATATCTGAATACGCTATAAGCAAGTGGCTTACTGATTTATAAAGCTTAACCCTCTTTATTTCATTTTCCTTAAGAGAATATGGATTTTCGACATCGCCGCAAAAGTAATTTATGTAATAAGAGGAATCTTTAGGAGGAGAAACCGGTTCGCATAAAGCCCTGACGGTTTCGAGTGCCCCTTCCAAATCTTTTTTACCTTCAACAAAACGGTCTTTTAAAAGCCCTATCACGTCCTCCTTATCAAATCGTTCAAATGCTCCGGACGTATAATCTATAACCGCTTTTTCCAACTTTTTAAACAAGTCACGGTAATCTACTATATAGCCATATTTTTTGTCTTCGCCGTCCAACCTGTTCACGCGGCAGATAGCCTGGAACAGGCCATGATCCTGCATATTCTTATCTATATAAAGAAAAGTTGCCGGAGGAGCGTCGAAGCCGGTAAGAAGCTTATCCACCACTATTAAAAGTTGCATCTGCCCGGGGGTCTCTATAAATTTCTTTTTTGCTTCCCTTTCAAAATCTTCCGTGCTTTTCCCATTTAACATTTTTTGATAGACAGCATATTCAGGGGTATCTGTAGATAAAGCATTCGGTTCATAAGAGGTTATAACCCCGCACTTCGTAAAGCCTTTGGATTGAAAAATATCATAATACCTGCATGCCTCATAAATGCTACTTGATATAAGCATGGCATTCCCACGCCCGCTTGACAAACGGTCCTTTTTATAAAAATCGTCTAATATGTCGAAAACAATCTTTTCTAACCTAGACCCTGAGGAAAGCAGGCTTTGCATCGTACCCCAGCGCTTCTTAAGTTCTGCCCTGGCAAAATCGGTAAGCCCTTTTGTCCTTTCCTCGAACCATGCATCAATCTTTTCCTGAGAAGTAATTTCCTGTGGAACCCTGCGGGCTTCATAACGTAAATCCAGAACCACCTTGTCGGCCACCGCATCATTATATTTGTATGTATGGATATAAGGACCGAACATTTCAATACTGGTCTTTTTATCAACCTTCAAAAGAGGCGTTCCCGTAAACCCTATAAAAACTGCGTTCGGCAAAAGCCCTTTCATTGCTTCGTGGAGTTTACCTGTATGGGAACGGTGACACTCATCTATAAAAACAAATAAATCGCCCTTTGCGGAAAAGTTTTTGGGTAAATTTGCTTTAATCACGGAATCGTCAATTTCAAAATCTCCTCCGCTCCTAACTCTTCCAAATTTATGAACGAGAGAGCATAGAAGCCATTTGTTTTTTTTATTGAGTTCCTCCAGTAGCTCCTTTGCACTTTTTGTCCTGTAAATATTTTCATTTACTCCTGTAAATACCTTTTCAATCTGCTCGTCCAGTTCCGTGCGGTCGGTAAGAAGAAGAACCCTAGAATCATCTATACTTTCATGTATCCATCTTGCAAGCCAGACCATAGTTAAACTTTTCCCGCTCCCCTGTGTATGCCATATAATTCCTCCCTCATGCCTGTTTGCATAATCCTGTGCGGACTTTACCCCGAAATATTGATTATGCCTGCAAATCTTTTTAATTCCACTGTCAAAGATAATAAAATCATGCATTATTTCCAGAAGTCTTTTTTTATTGCATAGTTGCAATAAAGCCTTGTCTAATACAAGTTCTTCTTCATTCCCTTTTTCTTTCCATGAAAGGTAATAATCTTCAGTAGTTTCTGTAGTCCCGTAACGCAGGCCTTCAGTATCGTTTCCGGCCATAACAAGCTGAATCGTCCTGAAAAACGTGCTGATATACTCTTCCTTCTGGTTGCCTATGTTTTGCCTTATTCCTTCCGAAACCGAAACAATGCTCCGCTTAAGTTCGATTACGCTGATGGCTATCCCATTTACATAAAGCACTATATCTGGTCGCTTTGCACGATTTCCGCTTATAGTAACTTCTTCGGCAATCGAAAAATTATTGTTTTCAGGATTTTCCCAATCTATAAGCCAGACAGTTTGATAATTTTCCCCAAGTTCCTCGCGAACCTTCACCCCATAGCGAAGCAAGTTGTAGATTTCCTTATTAAGCTTGTAAAGGCTCTTAGCGTTAGAAGCATCTGCCGACTTTTTCAGCTCGGATATAGCTTTATCCGCTATAATATCTTTATAACCGGCCTTAATCAGAAACCGCCTTAGATGTTGACGCTCAACATTTGTGTTATCTTCGGGCAGGAAATATTCGTAGCCAAGCCTATTTTGAAATAAACGCACCACACGGCCCTGCGTTTTTATTTCCAACTGCCCGACTTTTGTTGAATTGAAAGAATCCATAGTCTCAAACCAGTCTTATTTTTCCCGTTAATAAGTTTTGCATCATGCCTTGCTTAATATTTTTGTATTTAGAAAGCTCTACTTCAAATTTATCGATTTCGGCATCCATATCGGAGAGGACGGCGGCAATGGCAGATTGCTCAACAGTATTGGGAATGTCAATCTTTAAATTCTGGTATTCGGATATCCAATACCGCTTATGATCCCCAAGTTTAAAATTAATCAACTGCATCTCGCAAAAAACAAATCGTAGATCTGTATATTTATCTACAGGCTTTAATATTTTCATTGCGGAGGATTTAACTTTAAATGGAAAATCCACAAATTGACTCGCTGTCGTAAAATCATCAAAAATTATCACTGGCAGATTTCTAAATATATTATGTTCCTCATTTGTATAACCAAGAATAAAACTCTTGCCCGCGGTCAAAACCGGCACTATATTTC
>JAJYZL010000052.1 GCA_021799965.1 bacterium
TGCAAACTTCAGTCTTAAAATTTAGGTCACTTTTGAATTCATTGGTGAGACCTAGTCTGCCGACCTTTCTTATATAGCCTTTATAGTCTCCATTTCCTTTACTCTGCCACTCCAAGAATTTACGGTAATAATATTGATCTGCTGTCATGATGTTTCTATTGATAGTAAACATTGACCATATTTAAAGGTAATCTTTGTTTGAATAACAATTTTTGATGAAATGACATCGTTTTATGTTCGCATAAAAGACTATGGATAATATTACTTAGTTTCATTAGTCGAATTACAGGTGGGGGCAATATAATTGAATTTTAAAAGCTCATTTGACCCAGCTAATAAAACGCCAGAAGGTTTATAAACTGTGGCGTAATACGTTGTACCACAAGCTTTCAATTGAGCGGGGGGTATAACATAATTATAGCTTTCATTATAATCTAAAAAACTTATTTGATTAGAATTAGAAGATTTGTTAACTCCGTTGTAGTCGACAACCCAATTACTTCCATTTGGTAAACCTTTTTCGGTGAAGATCGTTATTTTAAGCCGATTAAATGGTACTAAAACTCCGCCATTACTTGTATGCTGAATTGGGGAAGGGTTTAAATTCCAGGCACTAGCTTCTCTATAGTCTAAATATACAGTCGAGCCGGATGTTACATTTATGCTAGTATTTTCTGGGGATGCTAAAGTATAGAGCACACTACCATTAGAAAAACTGGTATTAGAAAGAAATGGTCCAAAAGGATTAAAGGCGTAACTGCCACTTTTTAAGTAAAGTGTTATGTTATCCCCGTAGACATCCGATCCTGAATAAGATATCGGAGGAGATGTTACTAGCCCACTGACTGAACCGTTTGGATAGTATGTTATGGTAGTCGAGCCCCCCACATAAACACCCCCATTACTTGTAAATTGAAATAAGGCAGATTGACTGAGGTATATATTTAAGACATTCAGATTTAACATTAATTGAGACAGCCCCCTCTCTATTATACTAGTTTTTAGTAGCCCCGGTTCAGGAAAGTTGCAAATTGTTTTATTTTCAAAGTTTATTATAACAGTAGACCCTGGACTAATTTCGCCGCTTGTTATATTCGGAGTATAATACGTTCCGCATATCCCGTCTTGACTTTTTTTGAAAGTTATATTAGGTATATATTCTGTATACCCATAGCCATCGTATGTTTCTAATGAAAAGAGGTATTCTTGACCGATTGCATTTGAAGAATTCATTTGAATTGTATTTGAACTAGAGGCCCTCGAATTCACTCCATACCTAATATCCCAATTTGTTTGATTCGGTAAACCACGTTCTATAAATTTTGTAATACAATTTTCATTAAGGAACGGAATCTGTATAAAGTTTGCACCGTTTCCCACAGTGACATTCAATTTCGAGTTATAATAAGGATTTATAACACAATTTCCATCTTTTATATTATATGTCTTTATATCGTAGGTTTTACCAATCACCCCTAAAAATGTTATATTAGGAGAGTTACTAAATATAGTTTTGTTATTTAAACTAATATTCCATCGGGTATTAAAAGGCAGGCCGCTCTCTTTAAATGTAACATTTAAATAAAATGGGATAGAATAAATTTTTCCAGCTTCTAATTTGTAAGACGGAATATTGAAACACCCACTTTTATTAGTGGTTCCATTGACAAAAACTGGACAGGTTGTGTAGCCAGTTGTGTAAGGACTTAAAGTTATAGTACCATTTTTTAATTTATAGTATATACCTATCGAATAATTTCCTGGAGCAGTTACAAAATTCAAAGTATTACTATAAGTGGAATTTCTTGTAATAAAACTATAGTTATTGCTTATATTTTTGTATGGACTAATCCCATTATACTCTACAGTCCAATTTATTCTAGATAATTTCCCTACAGCTATAAAAGTCGTTCTGCAAATAGTATAATTAGTAAATTTAATTACGTTATTATGAGTGTCACTAGTGATATAACCAGAGGAATTAATAGGAGTGTAAACTGTTGTACAATTAAGCAATTTTGAAGCGTTAGTTAGCGTCGGCACGCTAAATTTTATTAGCTTTGAATTGTTTCCAATAAGAATTATTTGAGGGCTAATTGAATATTTTGTAACGTTACCTAAGATTAAACTCCAATTATAACCTTGCGGTAGACCGACCTCGGATATAACTGTTTCCGGCGACGCCGAAACTTTTGCAATTGATAAGATAAATATAGAGATTAATATTATTACAACTAAAATAGCTGTAAGAAACTTAGTTCTGTTAATAGGTATAGTAGCTTTAATACCACGATTTTTAATGGGCTTGTAATCTCGTATTTTATTTTGTTCTTTTGATACCTCATTTTTCATATGTTTTAATGAATTTTCCTTATTTAATTTGTTTTCCTACATATCTAGGAAGCATATTTTTAAGGCCCCGAGTTCTCGAACTTTTCCCCTTTTTTCACGAATCACTAATTAGTGATTTTCTCTAGCAGATGGCTTCGAGACGACTCTTACTTTACTCTTAGAAGGCTAATAGGTAAAGCCTATGTAAATTAGAGATTGATTTTGAATGATTTAGGCATGAATTATGCAAAGTATATACTTTTGTGTATATACTGGGGCAGGAGTGAAATTAAGGAAGAGATATACTATACCCCCAAAGAATAATGGGCCTGATAAAATTTGAACTGTAAATTTATTTTTATATTTAACTGCTAATTTTAGATACTATAAAATAAGTTCGATCAGTAAATATTTAATAAATTTATCGATGTTTATTTATATAATATTATAATATAAATTATAATATTGAATTAAATATCTTTATATGCTTATTATAGATATTTAATTATTTATTAATATATTAATTTTGTTGTATATAAAATTTGAACATCTGTATTTTTATATGTATAATATCACCCAAGTATATTATATTGATTTTATGGTCACTAAGGATCTCAAAAGATATGGGTTAGAGAAAGGCGCAAAGATACTCATTGCCATGGGGTTGCTGCTTATCCTAATCTCCTGGATACTTGCAATTGGTTATATTTCTGTAAATCAGATAGCAAAGGACCGGCTCGCACTGCTTCTTATACCTTCGATATTCACCGCTGTAGCAGCCCTTATCCTTCTGGTAATAAAATACAGGTATACGCTGTTTGAAAGATACCCTTATTTGATGAACCTGCCGTCTATATTCTACCGTATCGGGGGCGGAAAGGACACAAAGAAGCAAAGCGTGGCCTTCAACATGATCTTCACGGTCCATTCCCTAGTATTGACGTTTCTGGGCTTATTAAGCATCCTTTTAACCGCGTCAATAGGGTCTAATGCTAAGACAAGCTCTCCCTTTTTCTATTCATATTTCATCGTGATTGCTGTACTAATTGTTTCAGTTTTCGTTATATACCGCAGGATTTACATAAAGCTTAGAAGTTAGAGCACCGGTAAAATATCAGGAAAAATAATACGGCTTATCCTGGTCGTTTTTATATAAACAAACAGAGCACGACCGTCCCAGCAAGCGCCAGAACAAACCCGATCTTCTGGTGCAGTCTCAGCATCTCCCTGTTGACAATCAAACCCAATAAAACCGCAACTGCTATGAAATTTTCAGACAAGGTCATCGCTATAGTTATCGGTATAAAAAGTACGGCAGCTGCAAAGGATATCCATGCGAGATTGTCAAAAAGGCAGGTGGTAAATACGAGTTTTGGAGATTTTAAAACGTTTTTTACAAGACGTGGTAGCGTCCCCTTAAAGAAGAGGTAGGCGGCCATAAAAACAGTAGCGATTATAGCGACAAACCAGTTTACGAACAGCGGATTGGTTATCCGTGAGCCGTATCCTACAAAAAAAGCGGTGCCGCCCATGAGAATAGCCGCAATTGTCATCAGAATCACCCCCTTCTCGAGGCCTTTTGACCTCAATAGTTTGAAATTACGCTCCCTTAACGAAACGAGAACCAGGCCAATAATTATCACAGCAATCAGAAATAGTTCCAATAATGAGAGTACCTCCTTCAAGAAAATCAGCGATAAAACCGCAACTGTCGGTATTTCCAGGGCCAGGATGGGCTCCACCGCTGCGATTTTTCCCTTCTTTAATGATTCAAAATCAAAGAGTGAAGCAACTAGCCCAAAAATCGAAGCGACAGCCAATACTGCGATTATCGATGCAGCGCTGAGATATCGGACCACATCCTGGTAAACGAACGGCGTTAGCAATATAGTGCCAAATAGCCCGATAAGAAACACGGTTTCCCAATTTCCGATCTGCCTTGTCGTTCTCTGTATAAGAAAATCTCCGCCACCCCACAAAAAAAGTGTAAATAGCGCGAATAATACCCCAAATTCAAATTCCATTGGCATTATTTATTGTTTCACAGCAAATAAATATGAAGCCGGTAAATTTTTGCTGTAATTCAAATGTTTTTATCTTTTTAAAGACATTTATATCCGTTGTTTTCTATATTATAGATAATAGTCAGTTCAGGAAGTTTAAATCATGGCAGGAAAAGATTCTTTAGATGTGATATTGACGGGTATAAAGCGCGAACGGATAGAAAGGGCCGGCAAGTTATATTCTGCTGCAAAAGTATTGATAAGTTACCAAAGCGGGGGATACATAGATAAAGACGGCTGTTATGTAGTGAATGTTAATGCGGGCAAGGAGTTACTTGTCATTAGATATGATAGAGACTTTCGCTTTCCCACGTCATATTTAAATGTCTCTGTAAGTAAAAAGGACCCCCTCGGGCATCC
>JAJYZL010000053.1 GCA_021799965.1 bacterium
AGGTTAAAAGTACATACCCTAGGGGGTTACCTTTTAGTGTTTTTAACTTTTAGGTAGGAGGCTTTTAGTTTTATTAATTTGTATTGACATAGCTGCTAATATGTTGCTATGAGTATGAGTATACAAAATCGTATTAGCGTTACTTTAAGTCCTCGTATGAAGAAGGCATTGGAGTTAGTTGCTGGTCTTGATGGCAGCACAACTGCTACTTATGCTAGTCAACTTCTATCATCTGCTATAAAAGACGATGTTAAAGATAATTACTTTTGTACTATTGTTCCCGATCCATATCGCTGGCTTGAAGACGACACTGTTTCAGCTGTTAAAGAATGGGTCAAGGAAGAAAACAAAGTTACTTTTAGCTATCTTGATAAGATTCCTTACAGGGAAAAAATTAAGGCAAGACTTGAAAAACTATGGAACTATCCGAAATATTCTGCACCGTTCAAGGCGGGTAAGGATTATTTCTTTTTTAAGAATGACGGACTTCAAAATCAAGCTGTGCTTTATATCCAAGACGGGCTTAATGCGAAACCGGAAGTTTTCTTAGACCCAAATAAACTTTCAAAGGATGGAACTGTTTCGCTTTCTGCATATGCTCCTTCAAAAGACGGAAAATATTTTGCTTATGGTACTGCTTCCGGCGGCTCTGACTGGAATGAATTTCACGTTATGGATGTTGCGACAAAAAAAGTCTTAAGTGATGATCTTAAATGGATAAAGTTTTCCGGTATTGCCTGGTTTAAGGACGGTTTCTTTTATAGCCGTTATCCTACACCGGCAAAGGGTGAGGAATTAACATCTAAAAATGAATATCATAAAGTATATTACCATAAACTTGGAACAGAACAGTCAAGCGACAGCCTGATATATGAGAATCTGTCTCAACCTAAGTTAACGGTAGGTGCTCAGACGACTGAGGACGAGAGATTTTTAATCCTTTATCTTTCGACAGGAACAAGCAATAATGCGCTTTATGTTCAAGACCTAGAGAAGTCTGGTTCACCGGTGTTAAAAGTTATTGATAATTATGATCATAATTACAGTGTTGTTGATAATATTGGCGATAAGCTATTAGTTCTAACTGATAAAAATGCTCCTAAGTACCGGTTAGTCCTTATTGATCCTGAAAATCCAGGTGAAACAAACTGGCAAACTATTATTCCCGAAAAGAATGATGTGCTTCAGTCTGTTTCCGTTATCGGCGGAAAGTTAATTGCAATCTATATGAAAGACGCCAGCAATAGGATGTTTATGTATAACCTTTCAGGCAATAATGAAGAGGAAATAAAATTACCTGCACTTGGCACAATTGAAAGTTTAAATGGAAAGAGAAATGATAATATTGCTTTTTATGATTTTACATCATTCACTTTTCCCCCGACAATTTATGAACTAAATGTAAAAGATAATACTTCTACCATTTTCCGTAAACCAGAAATCAATTTCAACTTTGATAATTATATAACGAAGCAAGTATTTTACAATAGCAAAGACGGAACTAAGGTTCCTATGTTTATTGTTTATAAAAAAGGATTAAAGAGAAACGGAAACAATCCTGCTTTTCTTTATGCATACGGCGGTTTTGATATCAGTATAAATCCGGCGTTCAGTATTACACGATTAATTTTTCTTGAGAATGGCGGAGTGCTTGCAATCCCTAATATTCGCGGCGGCGGGGAGTATGGCGAAGCTTGGCATAAGGCTGGTATGCTCGGTAATAAACAGAATGTATTTGATGATTTTATATCAGCAGCAGAATACCTGATTAAAGAAAAATATACTTCTTCCCAAAAGCTTGCTATAAACGGCGCTTCAAATGGTGGAATGCTAATCGGCGCTGTTACAAATCAACGACCTGATTTATTTAGGGTTGCAATACCTCAAGTAGGCGTACAGGATATGCTTCGGTTCCAGAAATTTACTATTGGTTGGGCATGGGTAAATGAATACGGTTCAAGTGATGATTCGGCTCAGTTTCAATATTTATATAAATACTCGCCGCTTCAAAATATTAGGTCGGGTGTAAACTATCCTGCAATAATGGCAACTACGGCGGATCACGATGACCGCGTGGTCCCTGCACATTCTTTTAAGTATATAGCAACACTTCAGGATAAGTATAAAGGAAATAATCCGATCTTAATTAGGATTGAGACTCGTGCGGGACACGGCGCAGGTAAGCCTACTTCAAAAATTATTGATGAATGGACTGATATCTGGTCGTTCATATTTTATAATTTAGGTGTGAAGACTATCTACTAAAGTTTTCCTATATGCCGAGTCTGTTGCACAACAAAGTAGTTATGCAACACTCTCTGCCGGCAGGTTGGAGAAATGGAATAATGGGGTAAATCCATCATTCCAAAACTCCATTACTCTGGAGAACTTTTTGTTTGTAATATGACGCTTTAAGCTATTTCTCATTCATAAATGGATAACGCCAATCTTTTGGAGGAACAAATGTTTCTTTAATCGAGCGTGCAGTCATCCACCGCATGATGTTCATTGCACTACCTGCTTTATCATTTGTACCTGATGAGCGACCGCCTCCGAATGGCTGTTGCCCGACAACCGCTGCGGTTGGTTTATCGTTAATGTAAAAATTGCCGGCAGCATTGCGGAGTTTGTTCGACATTTTTACCAGTACATTTCTATCTTGAGACCAGATCGCTCCAGTTAGTGCGTAGGGCGAAGTCGTGTCGCATAGATCCAGTGTCTCATCAAACTTATTGTCTTCATAAACGAATATTGTAAATACAGGGCCAAATATTTCTTCTTCCATTGTTTTGAATCGGGGATTGGTAGTTACGATTGTAGTAGGCTCAATAAAAAATCCTTTCGAGTCGTCGCACTTGCCGCCAGTAATAATTTCTGCTTCTTTAGATTCCTTCGCAAAATCAATATAGGACTTTATAGTAGTGAAGGCCCCTTTATCAATTACCGCAGACATAAAGTTTGTAAAGTCTTCCGGGTTGCCCATTTTTATTTTATTGACTTCTGTAACATATTTTTCTTTGAATTCCTGCCAGCGAGATTTTGGAATATACATTCGCGAAGCGGCAGAACATTTTTGTCCTTGATATTCAAATGCACCGCGGATAGCAGCAACAACAAGGGCATCCACATCAGCTGTATTATGTGCAAAGATAAAATCCTTTCCACCGGTTTCTCCGACAATACGAGGATAATATTTTGCCTTATGAATATTTTCTCCAATGGTCTTCCACATACCTTGAAATACGGCTGTCGAACCTGTGAAATGAATACCTGCAAGGTCGGGGCTTGCGAGGACAGGGTCGCCAACTTCGCCGCCGGAACCGGGTACAAAATTAATTACACCTGCGGGTAAACCAGCCTCCTCCCAAAGCTTCATTAGAAAGTATGCAACGTAAACTGCACTCGAAGCAGGCTTCCATAGGGAAACATTTCCGACAATCACGGGTGCTGTCGGCAAATTACCGGCAATCGAAGTAAAGTTGAACGGTGTTACGGCAAAAACAAATCCTTCAAGCGGGCGGTATTCTTCGCGGTTCCACATTCCTTTTGGAGAATATGGTTGGTCACTCATCAACTGGGTCATATAGTAAGTGTTGAACCGCCAGAAGTCTATTAACTCGCAAGAAGAATCAATTTCAGCCTGGTAAATAGTTTTCGATTGACCAAGCATAGTAGCAGCGTTTAGTGTAGATCGCCATGTAGTAGATAAAAGCTCAGCAGCTTTCTGAAAAACAGAGGCACGGTGTTCCCAAGGCATATCAGCCCAGGATTTTCTTGCTTCAAGTGCGGCTTCAATTGCCATTTTTACTTCTGCTGTGCCAGCTTTATGATAAACTCCTAATAGCTTTGAATGATCATGAGGTGTACGGATTTCGGCAGTTTTTCCGGTCTTAATTTCTTTACCGCCTATAATTAGGGGGATTTCAATTTGTTTAGATTGAAGCTCTGCAAGCTTCCTTTTTAACTCAGCTTTTTCCGGTGTTCCCGGCGCATAAGTCAGAACCGGTTCGTTTACCGGTATTGGAAGTTTGAAATATGCATTGGACATAAATTTTTTCCTTTAATTTTGTTTGGGATATTATGTATCCGTTTAATAATAAATTCAATACTTAAATTTATAATTGGCAGAATGGAAATGCAATTGTTAATGATAGATAAGTACTAGATAAGGGAATGAGAAGTGCGTCAGAGTGTATTCACAGTGCATTCAGAGTGCATTCATAATTTTTAGAGGGGTAATAGGAATTTGTGAATCAATAATTTGTGGAGCGGTGGAGCAGTGGAATAATGGAGTAGTGGAATAGATTAATTTTTTCCATTACTCCATCATTCCAACACTCCTTTATTCAAACATTCCATTACTCCAAAGGGAAATCCTGCGTAATGTTAATCAATAAGTAATTGGAGTATAATTATTGAAGATCGGGTGTCTATCGACTTTTAGACATTAAACAGAAAGTGCATGACATCTCCGTCATGGACAACGTAGTCTTTACCTTCCACACGCATAACACCGGCAGCTTTACAGGCGGATTCGGATTTATATGTAATGTAATCATTATAGCCGATTACTTCTGCACGAATAAATCCTTTTTCAAAATCCGTATGAATTACTCCAGCGGCTTGCGGAGCTTTCCAGCCGCGGTGAATCGTCCAAGCCCTTACTTCTTTAGGCCCGGCAGT
>JAJYZL010000054.1 GCA_021799965.1 bacterium
GTTGGTTCAAATCCAACCCCCGCAACAAACAAGCGAAAGTTGCCGGCGTAGCTCAGTGGTTAGAGCGGAGCATTCATAACGCTCAGGTCGGTGGTCCGATTCCACCCGTCGGCACTATATTGTAGTTGTGAAATATCGGTTAAGCGTCTATAAAAAAAGTATAAAATGTTCTATAATCATATAGAGCTTATGTTAAAGTTAATTAAATTAATTTTAGTAATTGCTTTGATTGCCGCCGCCGCTTACTTTTTGTTCTTTAGGACCGGCAATTGGTCTTCTAATGTTTCAAATGTTAACTTGAGCGAAGAGGGAGTTATGAATTTAGCCAGTACAACCGGACAGGTTGTTAAAAATCAGGCTCAAGGAGTTTTTTATGATGTAACTTCTGCTGTAAAAGCGAAAGCTAATGATATTATTGCATCTGCTACACAACAAGCTAAAAATTACTTGTTTGATATGTTCAAAACTGCAGTTGTAAGCGAGGTCAATAAAATAGGGGAAAGCGCCGGCGTAAGTTCAAGCAGCATAGCCACGTCTACAACTCCTTAAATATATTAAGTAAAAATGGATAAACTTGAACAAATAAAAATAGCCGCAGAACGCGAAATAAAGGATGCTTCCAATTTAAAATCTCTTGAGGATTTAAGAATAAAATATTTAGGAAGAAGCGGAGAGCTTACTATGATCTTGCGTTCTTTGGCTGACATGTCGCTTGAAGAAAAAAAGATTGTTGGTCCGAAAGCTCAGGCATTGCGAATGGAATTGGATTCCATGATAACCGAAAAAAATAAAAAATTATCCGAGCGAAAACGTTCGGTTTTGGATGTAAGCCGTCCGGGAAAAAAGATTAAGATTGGGCATTTGCATCCATTAAGCATTGTTGAGAAAGAGATCGTCGATATTTTTAGAAGCATGAGTTTTTCGGTTATTGATGGCGGACCGGAAGTGGAGACAGAATATTATAATTTTGATGCTTTGAATATTCCTAAGAATCATCCGGCTAGAGAAATGCACGACACTTTTTGGCTTGAAAAATTAGGAAATAAAAATGAGAGACTTTTGCTTCGAACACACACCAGCCCCATGCAAATAAGATATATGGAGACGCATAAACCTCCTTTTCAGATAATAGTCCCGGGCAGAGTTTTTCGCTATGAAGCCACAGACGCTTCTCATGAAATAAATTTCAGCCAGATTGAATGTTTAATGGTCGGTAAGGATGTAAATCTTTCCAATTTTAAATTTATTATTGAGGAGTTTTTTGCCAGATTGTTTAAGAAAAAACTTACCGTCAGATTAAGACCGAGCTATTTTCCTTTCGTAGAACCGGGATTGGAAGTGGATATCCAATGCGTTAAATGCGGCGGAAAGGGATGTAATATTTGCAAAGATTCAGGATGGCTTGAGGTAATGGGTGCGGGCATGGTGCATCCGAATGTATTAAAAGCCGGTGGATATGACCCTAGGGAATATCAGGGTTTTGCTTTTGGCGTCGGTCCGGAAAGAATAGCGATGCTTAAATATAATATTCCCGACATAAGGATGTTTTATGGCGGAGATTTGAGATTTATAAACCAATTTTAATTTATTTATAAACAATGAAATTCAGCTATTCACTGATCAAAAAGTTTGCTCCGGGAAAATACTCTAAAGAAGAATTAATAAAAGCTTTTAATACGTATTCTTTTGAAGCTGTTGATTTAGGCGGAGACGTTTTTGAGGTTCCAAATACTGCCATTGCGCACCGTTTTTCCAGCGGATCTTCGCATCTTGGAGTAGCCAGAGAAGCCGCCGCAATCTTTAATACAAAATACATTGATCCTACTTTAAATAAACTTAGTTTTGATTTTAAGGACAAGGGAATTTTTAAAGTAAATATAAAAGAAAAAGATCTTTGTCCTCGATACAGCGCCACATACGTGACCGATGTTAAAGTCGGCTCTTCTCCTGAATGGTTAAAAGATGTTTTGGAAACTTGCGGTCTGCGTTCCATAAATAACGTAGTAGATATAATGAATTATGTAATGCTTGAAACCGGACAGCCGCTACATGCTTTTGATGCGGATAAGGTGCGGGGAGGAATCATAGTCAGAAGAGCGAAGAACGGCGAAGAGATAGAAACTATAGATGGCAATAAATTTAAACTCTCCGATAATATTTTAGTAATTTCTGACGAAGATCGTTCTTTGGCGATTGCCGGAATAAAAGGGGGAAAATACAGCGAGGTTTCTTTAAATACAAATAAATTATTGGTAGAATCTGCAAATTTTGAAGGAGTTGGAATTTATAAAAGTTCGGTAAAACTTGGCTTGCGTACTGACGCTTCTGTCAGCTTCTCCCATAATTTGAGCCCCGAGTTAGTTGACCTGGGAATGAAGAGAGCGCTCATGCTTTTAAAGGAAATA
This sequence comes from bacterium, assembly GCA_021799965.1. Classification (GTDB taxonomy): domain Bacteria; phylum Patescibacteriota; class Minisyncoccia; order UBA6257; family 02-FULL-45-10c; genus JAHILT01. Next base: position 2,406 of record JAJYZL010000054.1, read on the forward strand.
TGCGGAGCTAAAATACATAAAACTGAAGATATATATCCTAAAAAACAGTCCAAAACTGTTATTAAATTAGACTTGGCTAAAATAGAAAAGATAATAGGCATAAAAATAAAAAAAACTGAGGCTCAGGGTATTCTGGCGAAACTCGGCTTTTCTATTTCTAAGAATTTAATAACGGTTCCCGCACTCAGAAATGACGTGGAAATAATTGAGGATGTCGCTGAAGAAATAGCTAGACTGAAAAATTTCAACGAACTTCCAGCTATTCCTCCGAAAATATCTATGGCCGTTGGAGGAGAAGACGATATCGTTCTTATCAAAGAAAATATTCGAAAATATTTGACCGCTGTCGGATACAGTGAAGTTTATAACTATTCATTTGTTTCAGAAGATAAATTAAAGATTGCTCCAGCCGAAATTTTCGGTATCAAGAGATCTGTGAAGCTGGCCAATCCTCTGAGCGTTGATTTCGCATTTTTAAGAAATAGTCTGGCGCCTTATCTGGAAAAGAATTTGAAAGATAATCTGAGATTTTTTGATGAAGTGAGAATATTTGAAATTGGCAAGATTTTCGGAGATGTTGTTTCCGGAGAAGAAGCGAAAATTTTAGAAAAAACTATTCTTGGTATCGCCTTGGAGGGCAAGGATGCCTTTTTTGAGCTTAAGGGCGTCGCAGATGGCTTGATGGAAGATCTTGGCTTGGTAGATTGGTTTATGCCAGACCTTAATTTAAAAAATGATCTTCTTGAATCGCAAGAATCTTTGAGAATTGAGCTCGGCGATCACTCAGTTGTCGGATACCTAGGTGTTCTTAAAAGTTCTTCAAAGGGAGCTATTCTTGAATTAGATTTGGAAAAAATTTCAAAAGCTGTTATTGAAGAAAAAGAATATGAGCCGCTTTCAAAATATCCGTCAATTGACAGAGATATTTCCATATTAGTTTCTTCCGATATGAGGGTGGGTGATATTTTGGAAATAATCCAAAAAGCCGATCCGGAACATGTGAACGATGTCGATCTGATGGATTTTTATCAAGACGAAAAATTCGGCGATAAAAAGAGCCTGACCTTCAGGATAGTATTTCAAGCTAAAGACCGCACCCTTACTGATCAGGAGGTGGATAGGGAATTGGAAAAGATAGTGAGTTTCTTAAAAGAGGAGGCAGAGGCAGAAGTGAGATAGCTTTTGCTGGTCTGTTCGTATTGTGGGATTGACGATTTTAATATTTTTATATAGAATTTGACCTATGTTAATGATTAGATTACAACGTCACGGAAAAAGACATCAGCCGTATTATCGTCTTGCCGTCGGCGAAAAAAGAAGTAAGCTTAGAGGCGAACAGCTTGAAGATTTGGGATGGTACAATCCTCGCCAGAAACAAAGCGAATTCAATAAAGAAAAAATTCTGTATTGGATGAAGAACGGCGCGAAATTGTCGCCAACGGTTCATAATTTATTGGTTGATGCCAAGATTATTTCCGGAAAGAAAGTTGTTGCTCATAAAACAGCTAAAAAGAAAGAGGGTGAGGTCGCTAAGGCATCCGCTCCAGCTGCAGCAGCCGAAGTTAAGGCTTAATAATTTATAGGAAATACAAATTAAATAAAAGGTCGCAAGTTTTTAACTAAGAATCGCAGAAATGGCTAATAATCCAAACGATCAAGCTTTTTTGGAATTTCTGGTTAAGTCTATTGTTGAGAATCCAGATAAAGTAGAAGTCACGAGAAAAGTAGATGAAATGGGAGTTTTACTTACTTTGAAAGTGGCTGCTCAGGACATGGGTCTCATTGTAGGCAGACAGGGTTCTACCGCAAGCGCAATTCGATCTCTTTTGAGAATTGTCGGTATTAGAAATAATGCCAGAGTCAATCTCAAGATCGAGGAGCCGGAGGGTTCCACCTTTCAGAGACCTGAAAGGCAGGAAAGACCCTCTTTCTCTGATACAGATTTGAAATTGTAAATTTTAAAATAAAAACTACCCGTCCAGGGTAGTTTTTATTTGCTAAGAAGAGGTATTTGATGATAAATTTTACTTATTATGGTATTTGATATAATTACAATTTTTCCAAAAATATTGGATTCTTATTTCAGTGAATCTATTTTAAAACGCGCTCAAAAGAA
>JAJYZL010000003.1 GCA_021799965.1 bacterium
CGAGGTCATGCAGCCTTTCCTTATTGCTCTTGTGCTTACCCTCCAGGTCCCTGCGCACGATGCCGGCGCCCAGTTCTTGAAGCGCGCTGGCTGGGACCACTACCGGGTCTTGGCGAGCACCGATAACGAGGCTTACGCCATGCAGGTCTTTGCCGAGCGATTGAGGCAGGCCTTGGTCGATTCCGGTTATGCTCCGCGCTAATCAGGTGCGGCAATACCGCTCTCTTTTGCGCTTTTGCCGCAACGCACAAAGACCCCTCGGTTCTCCGGGTGGACCACTTTCTTACCCGCGCCCATACTGAGTAAAAATGGGAAAAGATCGGAGCAATTGAAGCGCGGTTTGAATTGGCAAAAATTTCTAACCATCACAATAAAGGGGAGGTTTATCACGCCGAAGCAAATTTAACTCTAGACGGACAATTTGTCAGAGCCGAAGCTTCTGGAGAAGATGCGCACGCTGTAATAGACAAGGTTAAAGACATAATGAAAGCAGAAATTACAAAATTAAAAAGCAAGGACGATCCAAGGGGCAAAAACAGCCGAAGCTAGAAGACCGCAAATTATGTTCGATTTTTTATTTAATCCCGTAAATAAACTTAAACCGACAGTAGAAAAAATAAACGCTCTTGAAAAAGAAATTTCTTCTTTATCCAATGAACAATTAAAAGAAGAAAGTAGAAAACTTGTCGGCGTTGAAATTACGGAAACAGAATTAGTCAGGGGATTTGCAATAATCAGAGAAGCTGCCAAAAGAACTCTTGGCCAGCGTCATTTTGACGTCCAATTGATGGGCAGCATTGCACTACACGAAGGAAAAATAGCCGAAATGGCAACCGGAGAAGGAAAAACTCTTGCTTCAACGGCGCCTATTTATCTGAATGCCTTATCAAAAAAAGGCGTACACGTGGTTACAGTCAATGAATACTTGGCAAAAAGAGACGCCGTGTGGATGGGTCAGATTTATCATTCGCTCGGGCTGTCTGTTTCATGCCTTATTCATGAAGGGGCTTTAATCTATGATCCGGAATATATTTCAAAAAATGCCGAAAAACTCATAGATAAAGAAAGAGATACCACCGGCGCTTTTTTGGTTCAAAATGAATATTTAAGGCCAATTTCCCGCAAGGAAGCTTATTTAGCCGACATTACATACGGAACCAATCACGAATTCGGCTTTGACTATTTAAGAGATAATTTGGCTTATTCAACATCAAATCAGGTTCAAAGAGAGCCTTATTACGCCGTTATAGACGAAATAGACAGTATTTTAATAGACGAAGCCAGAACTCCGCTTATTATTTCCGCTCCGGACGAAGAATCCAGCGGATTTTATAAGCTTTTTTCTAAAATAGTTGCCCCTCTTAAAAAAGATGAAGATTACTTAGTTGATGAGAAAATGCGATCAGCGGATATTACCGAAGCTGGTATAAATAAAATTGAAAGCGCTTTAAAAATAACCAACTTATATGCTCCGGAAAATCTGAAACTTACACACTATCTTCAAGAAACCCTGAAAGCTTATGGTTTATTCAAACGCGATAAAGATTATGTCGTTAAAAACGGGGAAATTATTATCGTTGACCAATTCACGGGCAGATTAATGCCAGGCAGAAGATATTCCGGCGGACTTCATCAGGCCCTAGAATCAAAGGAAAATTTGAATATTCAAAATGAGTCCAAAACATACGCGCAAATAACTATTCAAAATTATTTCAGGCTTTATAAAAAGATCTGCGGTATGACCGGCACCGCCAGAACATCCGCTGAAGAATTTGAAAAAGTTTATGGATTAAAAGTATTCAGTATTCCAACGAATAAGCCAATTGCCAGAAAAGACATGCCGGACCTTATTTATAAAAATGAAGCCGCAAAATACAACGCCATAATCGCAGATGTCAAAGAAAGACAGAAAAAGGGGCAGCCCGTGTTAATCGGTTCAATTTCCATTGAAAAGAACGAGCTTTTATCAGCACTGCTTATGAAAAGCGGCATAAAACACGAAATATTAAATGCCAAAAATAACGAACGCGAAGGCGCTATCATTGCTCAAGCGGGAAGATCTGGAGCGGTAACAGTTGCCACAAATATGGCCGGTAGAGGCGTGGATATTATCTTAGGCGGAAATCCGATGGATCCCGCCGAAAACCAAAAAGTTAAAGATCTCGGCGGATTACATGTAATAGGCACTGAAAGACATGATGCAAGGAGAATAGACTATCAGCTTCGCGGAAGAAGCGGCAGGCAGGGCGACCCCGGCTCTTCACAATTTTTTCTTTCGCTGGAAGACGATCTGCTCAGAATATTCGGCGGAGACCGCATTAAAAATATGATGAGTAATTTTAATATTCCTGACGATATGCCAATTGAAGCGGGAATAATATCCAAAGCCGTTTCACAAGCTCAGGGAAAGGTAGAAGGCTTCAATTTTGACGCCAGAAAAAATCTGCTTGAATATGATGATGTATTAAATAAGCAAAGAATGGCTATTTACGCCAAACGCCAAGAGCTTTTAGAAAAAGGCACTCATTCGCAAATTTTATCTGTTTTAGATATGTTTTGGATGAATCACTTGGAAAGTATGGAAGCTTTAAGAGAGTCGGTCAGAATAAGAGCCTATGCTCAACACGATCCGCTGGTAGAATACCGCCGCGAAAGCCATAATCTTTACAGACAAATGCTGGATGGTTTTGAAAAATGGATGAACGAAAATGCCGCTAAAATTGAAGAGGCGAGCAAACAGCAAAGTATAAATATATTATCGGCTATTGCAAATCCCTCCGTCACTACAAATGAAGCGAAGCAATCTTCTTTAAACAATGAGTTGACGGGATCCAAATCCCCAGCAACGGCAGATAAGAAAGTCGGAAGGAATGATCCTTGCCCATGCGGCTCCGGAAAGAAATACAAGAAATGTCACGGAAAGTAATATTTTGATATAATCATAGCAATCAACACAATCAAATTATACTTAACATGCCAATAAAAATAATTGACAAAAAACTAACGGAAACCGAATTGCGGGAAATCGCCAAAGATTTCTACGTTGATATGATAAAGGGCGTCGTGGATATCGAACGGGGCGTTTTGGCTATAGGCGGGGAATATCATATGGACGCAAATATGATTCTCATTGAGAATAACTCAAAACAGAAAAACATCTGGGGTTTTAACTGGTATTTTGACAGGGCGGGCGATGAGCGCATTGAATACATCTCTTTAATAAACATCCGTCCCGCGCAAGGCAACAGAACAATGGAAGTGCAAGACGCGTTTTTGCGCAATGCCATGAAAGTAGTAATACTTAAATACTTATCATGAATACAAACCGTACATCATTATTTTATATGGCAAATCTTGGAAGTGAAATTTCCCGCGCTCTTTCGGAGTATCAAAGAAAAGATTTTGAAAAGATGCATAATTCAATTATTCGTGCAAAAAACATAATTCAAAAAATTGAAGAATTTCCGGAAATGAAAAACAGAACAGGAGAGCTTGAGATTTTAAACTTAATTATTGAAGACTTAAATCAAAAAAAACTTGAAGTAAACAAGGAGCATCTTATAAATTATTTTACTCCATTTGCCGCGCGACTTTTATCTATGTAAAACACATCTTCAGTCATTGCGAGCACATTCGACAGACTCAGCGTAAACTCCGCGAAGCAATCTCAATCATCTGTCATTCCGGGCTCGACCCGGAATCCAGAGAAAAAGAACTGGATTCCTGCCTCCGCAAGAATGACGGCTAATAAAAAAGTTAGGCGCAGCGATCCTTATGCCAGAAAACTTTATTTCCGGTTAATTTTTAATTTAATTTAGGATTAATTTTAGGCACGAATCGTGGTCTCCTTAAGGAGACCAACGGCGCTGACATAAAACTAATATATAGGGAGTGAATGGGGAGGGTAAGGGGTGCGGGCAGCCAAAGAATTTTCGGAATTTTCGGTGGATCGGAAAAGTATAAACAATCTATATCAGAATGGCTGAAAAATCTTGATATAGAAAATCTGGGAGAATTTGCGCTGGATTAAATGATCTAAGGAAGTCTAAAGAAGTCGGACTTCCTAAATTAAGTCCGACTTCTAGAATTAATTATTAGCCCTGCAAGTATCCCCAAAATCTATCATAACCACAATCAGTATATGTTGCTCCGGTACCAGTAGTATAATGAATGCCCATTGTATCTCCAGCATTAAGTTTAGTTGATATTGTGCCCTGAATAGTATCCCAGCCAGCCGCAGGCTTGGTTTCAATTATACTATCGTAAAGAGCACCATTTTTCCAAAATTCATATCTATATTCTCCTGTGCCAGTTTGATTCATTAAAGTATTAAATCCAAAGACATATGTTCCCGCAACCGGCGCCGTATATAATCCCGTGGTGGCACTATAGTTAGAACCGATATTAGATAAAACGGTTTCCCACACTATATACGAACCAGCACTATATGCGGTAGGGCCACAATATTTTGCTTCAAATGCCGAATTAGATGGCTTGAGAACGTTGCCACTGTTTTGAACAATCAACAACGGAGATGTTATATCTTGTCGATAGATTTGCAACGCCATTCCCGTAGCCGAATTAGTATCAATTTCAACCCCGTAAGAACTGCCCGATGTGTTTGAATTGATAAAATGACCTACCCATGTAGCATTGTCACTTCTCACAATATCTAATGCATGAGTCGGATTTGTCGTCCCAATACCGACGTTGCCATTATTATCTATTCTCATTGATTCAAGGCTGTTAGCACCATTACTACGATTAAAAGTAATAGTATCCGGCATTGTATTTGTATGACCCAATAAACTGATGCTTGCGCCAGTAGCATTAGAACTTGCACCAACGATAGTTAATCCGCTATTATCGCCGGCTAATTTAATCGAATATCCGCCCGTCGGCATTATTAAATAACCGCCAAGATTCATTGATCCCGCCACATCTAATTTTTGACTCGGATTTGTTGTTCCGATACCGATATTACCACCGCTAGTTATCCTCATCTTTTCGTTGTTACCACCGGTAGCAAAAATCATATCCGTTCCAGCGTTAAACCAGATTCTTCCAACCTCTGTGCTCGCCTGGTCGAACAAAAGCGCCTGTGATCCGTATGTTGCTCCATTCAAAGTGATTGCCCTAGTCCCCGTGCCATCACCGATGGCTAGAGAGGTCCCTGGTGCTGTCGTTCCAATACCGACGTTGCCGTTACCAACGCCATTAAGAATTATAGGGTTTCCTCTAATTGAAAATGCCTGAATTGTATTTTGCGAATCATTTAATGAATCAAGTCCAACGCCTGTAACAGACGATCCCAAAGAAGAACCTTGTCTAACATGAAAATTTTTATCCGTAGCAAGATGAACACTTAATTGCTCTAATGGCGCCGTTGTTCCGATTCCGACATTACCGCTTGAAAGAACAGTCAATTTGCCATTAACGTCTAAAGGCCCGGCTGGATTTGTCGTTCCGATGCCTAAATTTCCGCTCAAATACATATTATTCCAACGTGCGGAAGTTTGACCTATATCATAAAACTGATCAGATCCCGGAATAAGGTTTGAATCGAACGTAGCAGCATTCACACGGGCGATAGCTGAGCTCAAGCTGCGAGTAAAAGCAAAATCCTGACTTGAACTAGCTGTGTTATAGCTCAATGTCAGATCAACCTGCACAGAATCGTGTCCTGTGTAGCCGGAAACCTTCAAAAAATTAACCGCATTTGCCACTACGCTGGTGCTGGTTATAGGCTGAGGATCATTAGCCGCCACTTGTTCATAAAGCATTCCGCTAGCTATATAGAACTTGGTTGGATTTTGCGCCTCATTTTTATATTTTAAAATTAGTGTACTAGTAGAAGTGCCCGGCGTAATATCAATGACCGAAGAATCCATTACAGCGCGCTGAATGCTTTCAAGGGCAAAATTCAATTGATCGTTAACTTCTATAGATGCTGTTTCCCGGCCCTTTATTTTGGTGGCATTAAACAATATGCCGGACATAATAGTACCCACCATTGCTAAAATTCCGGTGTAAATTAAAACTTCGATGAGGGTGAAGCCATTAGCTGTTTTCTTGGTGTTCATACTTATAATTATACAATGTTCCTGATTTAAATATAATTAACAATTATGTTTAGACACTAGAAATCAGGCACTAGAAAATAGGGAAGAAAAAAATAAATAATTTACAGCCCTAGTTACTAGTGCCTTGTTTCAAGTTACTATCCTATACGCCCGTCGGATCTGTAAAAAATATAAACAAAGTTTTAAAAAGAATTTTAATATCTAGCCAAAGTGACTGATTATTCAAATAATATCTATCGAGCTCCAATTCCTTAAGAAAAGGGAGTCCCGAGGCTCCGCTCACCTGAGAAAGCCCGGTAATGCCGGTTTTTGCTGCCAAAAGCGTCCTGTATTCCCTCGGATATGCATAAAGTTCCTCGGGCTCATGCGGACGGGGACCAACCAACGAAAGCTCACCCTTTAAAACATTTATCAGCTGAGGAAGCTCGTCAATCCTTGTTTTTCTTAAAAACTTACCAACCCTAGTAATTCTTGGATCGTTTTTGATCTTAAAAAAAGGCCCATCTTTACGCTCGTTTAGGCTCAATAAATCTTTTTTTTGACTTTGGGCATTTTCTATCATTGATCTGAATTTATAAACCCCGATTATATTGCCGCTGCTTACTCTGTTTAATTTTATTAAAACCGGGCCCCTTGAATCCATTTTTATGGCTAAAGCTATTAGCGGAATAAATGGCGCCAGGATTATTAAACCGACTATAGAACCAATAATGTCTATAAAGCGTTTCATGTAAAAATTTAAATATGTAAAAATATAAAAATGTATATATCTAAATAAATTTACAAATATTTAAATATATCAAGTTTAATTATATAATAAATAAATTATGTCTACCGTAAAAAGCTTTGAAGATCTAGTTTGTTGGCAAAAAGGAAGAATTCTGACTAAAGAAATTTACAAAAATTTTAAACATTGCAATGATCTTGGCTTTAGAGATCAAATTCAACGCGCCGGCGTATCAATAATAAGCAATATCGCCGAAGGATTTGAACGGGGTACCCAGCAAGAATTTTTGAATTATCTTTTTATTGCTAAAGGTTCAGCCGGAGAAGTGAGGGCGCAATTATATGTAGCTCTGGATATAGGATATTTAAATATGGAAACATTTAAATATTTAAATGGGCTAGCGGAGGAATGTTCCAAATTAATTCAAAGTTTTTCCGAAAAAGTGAAAGTCGGTTCAAGGCGCGGATTGCAATATAAACTTATTCAGAAATCTGATCCAACGGAAGAATTGATCAAAAAAGCGGCTCCAGAAGTTTGGAAACGGGCGCATCCAGATAAATAATTGTATTTAAACATTCAAAAATATAAATATTTAAATATTAAAAAAAACTTAAATATACAAATTTTAAATTTCTAAACATATGCGCGTAGCTTTATTACACGATTATTTAAATCAATACGGCGGAGCAGAAAGAGTCTTGGAATCTTTCTGTGAAATTTTTCCAGATGCGCCCATCTACACGCTTTTTTACGATGAAGAAAAAACATTGGGGAAATTTAAGGGTAAAAAAATCATAACTAGCTTTTTAAATAATAAATTTGTATGCGACCATCACCGGCTTTTTATACCGCTTATGCCCGTTGCCGCATCACTGATGAAAATAAACAACGACTACGATATGGTTTTATCTTCAAGCGCGGGTTTCGGAAAAGGGATAAAAACTGGCCAAGCAATACACGTTTCATACTGTCATACGCCATTGCGATATGCCTGGGAACATTATAAGTATTTTAATTGGGGAACTACTTTAAAAATGATATCGGCTCCGGCGTTCTGGTATCTCAAGATGTGGGATAAGATAGCCGGTAGAAAAACGCATAAATTGATCGCTAATTCAAAATATATATCAGAAAAAATTAAAAATTACTACGAAAAAGAATCTGATATAATTTATCCTCCCGTAGACACGGAAACATTTTTTATACATTCCGGCATAAAAAAAATAAAAGACCTCGGCGAGTCTTTATTAAAAAAATATCCGACATCTTCAATTTTGCAAAATAATTTTAAAGACCTAAATGACAAAAATATTCAAAGCAGTAAAAGAGGAAATTATTTTGTAGCCGTCGGCAGACTGGTTCACTACAAAAAATTTGATTTGATAATCCAAACTTTTAATAAACTGAATTTACCGCTCTTGGTAATCGGCGAAGGACCGGAACTAAGTAAACTTAAAAAAGTGGCGAGATCGCCAAAGATAGAATTTTTAGAGTTTATTTCCGACGAACATCTTAATTTCATCTATAACTATGCACAGGCACTTATTTTCCCACAAATAGAAGACTTCGGCCTGGTAGCCGCAGAAGCACAAGCCTGCGGCACGCCGGTAGTAGCTCTAAATCAGGGAGGGGGCAAAGAAATTGTCGTGGATGGAAAAACTGGAATTTTATTTAATCATCAAAACACAGAAGACCTGATAATGGCCGTAAGAAAGATCCAGATCAGAGAATTTGACCAAAAACTTATCCGCAAATACGCAATGCGTTTTTCTAAAAACAAATTTAAAAAAGATATTTTGAAGGCAGTGTACGGGGCAAGAGATGGTAGCTGAAACAAACATCCCCCTGGTCTCGCTAACGAGACCAGGGGGATGTTTTAAATGAGACATTATTTAATTTTTTTGCTTAATAAAACATTATTAACAATCTATTTTCTTAAAAAGAGCGTTGACAAGACTGAAAAAATAGTGTATTTTATGTTTAGTTGTTCTAAATCAATTACGGAGGGCGAGTAATGTCAAAATCAGTAACCGTAGAGACTGGCAGCGAAATAATCGGGAAATCCGTAGGTTTGGTAGAAAAAAAATTCAACATCGAGATAAAACAGCTGGAGAATTTTGACGACCGAATACTTCCTTTTCCCATGGAAAAACTGCCGCGTAACAGAAAAATAAAAGAGGGGGACATGCTTACGGTCAATGGCGAAAAGTTTTCGCTTCAGATATTTTGCCAAACCGCCAGCCTAAATTAATAAACACGAACCGCTTTCGGCTTAATGCTTAAAGCGGTTTTATATTATTTTTAATTTGTTTGTTTTTAAGTTAAAATATATTCAAAACAATGAACGACATAAAAAATATCAGAAATTTTTGCATTATCGCACACGTTGACCATGGTAAATCGACTCTAGCCGACAGACTATTGGAAGCCACGGGTACCGTGGAAAAAAGGAGAATGAAGGCTCAATACCTGGACCAAATGGATCTCGAAAGAGAACGCGGAATTACCATAAAAATGACGCCCGTGCGGATGAGATACAAACACAATGGCGTTGAATATACGCTTAATTTAATTGATACTCCGGGACACAGTGATTTTTCTTATGAAGTTTCCCGCGCTTTAGCCGCCGTTGACGGAGCTATTTTACTAGTTGATGCCACACAGGGCATACAAGCTCAAACACTTGCTAATTTCAATCACGCCAAAAAAGCAGGACTGAAGATAATTGGCGCGGTTAATAAGGTTGACCTAAATCCGTATGGCGCAGACGAGATAGCCAAAAGCATAAGCGAGCTTACAGGAGAGGACGAAAAAGATGTCCTTAGGGTTTCTGGAAAAACAGGACAGGGCGTTGAAGACTTGCTTAAAGCTATTATTAATAAAATTCCTTGCCCAAAGGCATCAAAAATACCGGAAAATATTTATGATAAAAATATTTTTCAAGCGCTTATCTTTGATTCCTTTTATCACGAACATAAAGGCATAGTCGCCAACGTAAGAGTTTTTAATGGTTCGTTAAAACGCGAAGATGAAGCATATCTGGTGGCAACGGATACGAAATTTAAAGTAAAAGAGCTCGGACACTTTGCTCCAGAATTAAAAAACGATGAAATTATTGAAGTAGGGCAAATTGGATATATAGCAACCGGACTTAAAAATCCCGAAGTGCTTAAAATCGGAGATACGATAAGCGGATATACCCAACACATCCAAGATTATAAGCAACTGGCGCTATCCGGCTATCAGAATCCTCAGCCAGTTGTTTTCGTTTCTTTTTATCCCGAAGAAGCCGATGACTATGAAAGTCTTAAAATGGCATTAGGAAAATTAAAACTAAATGACTCCGCATTAAAATTTGAACCGGATTCCAATGAATTCCTAGGAAGAGGATTTAAGGGCGGCTTTTTAGGGAGACTTCACTTTGAAATTACCGCAGAGCGCTTGGAACGGGAATTTAATTTACGTACCATCAATAGCTTCCCATCTGTTTCATATAAAGTTAAAAAAAGAAACGGGGAATGGATTGATGTTGATACGCCAAAAGATTTTCCGGCCGATTATCTAGAAGTGCTTGAACCGGTATCAAAAGTTGAAATAGTTACCCCCGCCAACTACCTTGGCGCCGTAATGAGGCTTCAGGAAAATTTCAGATTAAGAGACATCAATACGCGGTCTTTCGGCAATTCAATAGTTTTAGACGGGACCCTGCCCGTCGCCGAACTAATCAGAGATTTTGATGATCAATTAAAGTCCGTTTCGGCTGGCTATGCATCACTCAGCTATGAAGTATCTGATTATAAAAAAACAGAGGTGGTTAAATTAGAAATTTTAGTAGCCGAACATAATGTCGGCGGATTAACGCGCATTGTTTACAAAGATGATATGGAACACGAAGCAAGAAAAACCGTTGAAAGATTGAAAGAACTTTTGCCTAGACAGCAATTTACTCAAGCAATCCAAGCAACTATCGGAGGAAAAATCGTTGCCAGAGAAACGATAGCAGCGATGAAAAAAGAACTCGGTAATTTCGGAAAGAATGGGGGAGACCGAACTAGAAAAATGAAGCTTTGGAAAAAGCAGCAAAGAGGAAAAGAGCGTCTGAAAGAAAGGGGAACCAAAAATAAAATAGATATTCCAGCCGGAGTTTTTAAAGAATTACTGAAAAAATAATTTTTTATGCGCCAAGCGCATGATAAAATAATAAAATGAAGGTCTTATTGAATATTTTGCTCGCCGCTATAACAGTCATTTTAGGATGGCAACTTTTTAATTTATATCAACAATATAGTTATCTAAAAGATTCTTCGGACAAGCAAATTTCCGAGATGTCATCCCTCAAAAAAGAAAACGCCGAACTCAATTCGGATATTAAATATTTTTCTAATCCAATCAATTTAGAAAGAGAGCTTAAAAGTCAGAGTAATTATAAAAATCCCGGAGAAAAAATGATAATAGTTGTTTCCACATCAACTCAACAATGAAAAATCTTAAATATCTTATATTATTTTTATTGATACTGCTGATCGCGTCGGTTTATTTTTATCTACGCACAAATTCTTTACCGGCGGCCGTAGTGAATTGGAGCTTTATATCTCAAAGCGAAATCGATGATTACTACAATATGAGCCATAACTATTTAGTGCTTGCGTCAACCTCTAATTCCGATCTGCAAACTCTGGCGGCTACCTCTACCCAAAAAGATATAAAAAGAGCTGTAATTGAAAAACTTATTGAAAATAAACTAATATATGCTGAAGCTCAAAAAAGAGTCGGGAATGACCTAAAAGAAATAGCTAATCAAAAAATTCAGAACGCATTAAAAACAATAGATATAAATGACGCTGTAAATAAAATGTTCGGGATCAGCATTGAAAATTATACAGAAGAAGAATTGCTGCCTGATGCTTATAAAGAAATTCTGCAGGGTAGGATGGATGCAAGCGGAGAAGATTTTAATAATTGGCTTGAAAATGCTAAAAATAATGCCCACGTTTTTATATTGATTCCAGGATATTATTGGGACGGTAAAAGTGTTAAAATATCGCTTAAATAATTTTAGTTTAAAAAATCAATTTCGTTTGCTAGAATAAAGGTGCAAAATTGGTGCGGGTGTAGTACAGTGGCAGTACGCGACCTTCCCAAGGTTGAGACGAGGGTCCGATTCCCTTCACCCGCTCACGCATAAATTATTTTATGGATAATTATTCAAAAATAATCGTCAAAGCTATTGAGGAAAATAAGGAATTCCAAAACGCCTTAGAAATAGTTAATAAAAATTCGCAAGGAAAAATATGGGTAATGGGAAGTTTTGTTTTCAGAAATATCGCGTGTGCGCTACACAATCTTCCTAAACCCATATTTGATGATTATGATTTCGTAGTTGAAAATATAAAAAAAGACGTATCGTTAGACGTCGGCCAAACCTTTAAAATCAATTCCTTTGGCGGACTTAAAATATCAGCCGGACCTATAAATATCGATATTTGGGAATTACGAAGAACTTATTTGATCGAAAAACTCAATCTTCAACCAACTATAGAAAATTGCCTAAAAACAACCTCTCTTGATATTCAATCCATTGTCTACGACGTTCAAAATAAAAAAGTTTTGGGCGATTCTGGCATAAATGCAATTTTAAATAAAAAAATATCAGTAAACAACTTAACAAATTTTAAATACTATGTGGCTAAGAGAAACATAACCCTCGAAGATTATGCAAAAAGAAAGTTCAAGAAGTGGGGATTAGAAAATTTTTATTTTGATTGGGAATCTTTAAAATAATTGAATAAAACATCTCTGAAGATATATAATAGTTAATTAGAATCTATTAAATCTGCCGCCTCTTTAGCTCAGTGGCAGAGCAATGCTTTCGTAAAGCAAAGACGCCAGTTCGATTCTGGCATGAGGCTCCAAAATTAAAAAACTCAATATGTTCAACCCCTTGTTAGATAAATATGATAAAAACAGCGCCAATATCTCTATTTTTCCTGGAGTAGGCGGAGACGATGCCAAAGATTGGGCAAATATACTTTTAAATATGTATGTTAAATATGCGGCCAAGCGCAAATGGAAAGTTATTCAGGTTGACGACCGCTCAATAGATATAAAAGGCGAATTTGCGTACGGGAATCTTAAAAAAGAAACCGGAGTCCATCGCTTGGTAAGAATATCGCCCTTTGATTCCAAGCAACTTAGACACACTTCTTTTGCTTTAGTGGAAGTTTTGCCGGAAATACCGGAAATAGAATTAAAAAATCTCAATATTCCTCCGGAAGATCTGAAAATGGAAACTTCCAGATCCGGCGGACCGGGCGGGCAAAATGTAAACAAAAGAGATACGGCTGTGCGCGTGGTGCATTTGCCAACAGGTTTGGCCGCCGCCTCTCAAGTGGAGCGATCCCAAGCTCAAAACAAAGAAAAAGCCCTTTCTTTGCTCAAGGCAAAGCTTTTTAAAATAATGGTTGAGAAACAGGAAAATGAAATAAAAAATTTAAGAACCCAAGTTAAGCCGGAGTGGGGAAATCAGATACGATCATACGTGCTTCATCCCTACCAACAAGTAAAAGATCACCGCACCGGAATGGTAAGCCACCAACCAGACAAGGTTTTAAACGGCGAGCTGGAGAAATTTATTGAAGCCGAGCTAGACACAAAGACCGACGCCTAGTTTCTATTTCTAAAATTTGCTATAATAACAGTACAAAAAGTTATTTTTTTGTTTTTAAATAAATATGATAAGTTTTCAAAACGTTTCTAAGGTTTATAACAACAAATCAGTTGCATTAGAAGAAATAAACTTAGATATAAAACAAAATGAGTTTGTTTCAATCGTAGGTAAAAACGGAGCTGGCAAATCAACTCTGATAAAACTGCTGATAGGCGAAGAAAAACCCAGCAAAGGAAGGCTGTTTTTTGGCTCTTATGAAGTAAATAAACTTAAAATGGGCGAATTACCGGCTTATAGAAGACAAATTGGCATTGTTTTCCAAGATTTCAGACTTCTTCCAACTAAAACTGCTTATGAAAATATTGCTTTCGCCCTAGAATTGGATGGAAAATCTCAATCAGAAATAGACGAATTCGTTCCCCAAATTTTAGATATGGTGGGACTTTCCGAGCATGCTTTTAATTTTCCCCACGAATTATCCGGCGGAGAAAAGCAAAGAGTGGCGATTGCCCGAGCGCTGATTCATCGTCCCGTATTACTTGTCGCCGACGAACCAACCGGTAATTTAGATCCGTTAAATTCGGCTGAAATCATAAAACTTCTTTCTAAAATTAACGAACTCGGAACAACAGTAATGCTGGTTACCCATAACAAAGAAATTGTTAACAATCTTCATAAAAGAGTGGTGAGTATGGATAATGGTAGAATTATAAGAGACGAAGAAGACGGACGATACATATTGGCTTAATTATTTTTCAATAATTTAAATAAAAATGTTCACAGCTTTATTTAGAATAATCAAATACGGACTTCAAGGTTTTAAAAGAAACAGTTGGCTTTCCATTACAACCATTATTGTAATGACGCTGGCATTATTAGTTTTCATTGGACTCATCATATTTAGCGTACTAACCAATAAAGTAATAGGATCACTGAAAGAAAAGATTGATATAAGCGTATATTTTAATATAGACACCCCAGAAGATAATATATTGGCAATAAAGCGATCGCTTGAAAGCTTGGCCGAAGTTAAGAGCGTTGATTATATTTCACGCGATAAGGCCTTAGAAATTTTTAAGGCAAACCATCAGAATGACCAAACTATATCTGAAGCGATCAGCATATTAGACGCAAATCCGCTTTCTGCCTCCCTTAATATCAAAGCCGGTGATCCCAAAGACTACCAGGTTATCGCCGCCTATTTAAATAACGATAATTTCAAAAATGATATCTCTCAAGTAAGCTACAATCAAAATCAGGTCGTTATAGATCGACTCACAAAAATAATAGACACGGTTCAAAAATCTGGCCTAGCACTGATGGTAATATTATCTCTCGTTGCCGTTTTGGTTACATTGAATGCCATCATGCTAGCGATACATTCAACCAGAGATGAAATAGGCATTATGCGCCTAGTTGGAGCTTCAAATATGTTTATTCGCGGTCCGTATATAGTTCAAGGTGTGCTTTATGGTGTTATTGCAGCTATTTTAAGCATTATCGTGATCGCCCCCGCAATCTACTTCACATCTCCATATATGGAGATGATAATGCCGGAAATAAATATGTGGCCATACTTCTTAACCAACCTGCTTTCTCTTATTGGATATCAAATTGGTTTTGGAATATTGCTCGGCACCACATCAAGCATAATAGCCGTAAGAAAATACTTGAAAGTTTAATTCAAGATATTAAAAAATCCCGTCCAAGCTTGGACGGGATTTTTATTATTTATTAAATTTAATTCAATTAACAAATATTCTTATTTGGGTTATAGAAACATTTATAAATATCCAAAAGAGTTAAGAATAGGCTGAGTATAATGGGGCCGAAAATTAATCCTATTGGTCCAAAAAACGATAATCCGCCTAATACAGAAAAAAGTATGAATAGGGGATGCGTAGTAACGCCTTTCTTATAAAGGAATGGTCTCAATAACTGATCAACCGGACCGATAAATAAAGCCGACCACACAGAAAGACCTAGTGCCATGAAAATATTTCCGCTGATGAATAAATATATTATCACCGGAACTATAACTATGGCCGTACCTATGCCGGGGACCAAAGAGGTTATTGCGGCAATAGTTCCCCAAAGAGCCGGATTGGGAGCTCCAAATATCCAAAAGCCAATTCCGGCAACCAAGCCCTGAATCGCAGCAATCAAAAGCGCACCTCTAACAACCGAATTTACGGTCGCTTCCAATTTTTCAATAATCAAATTATCGTACTTATCGTCAAGCGGACTAGACTCCACCATCATTCTTCTTATTTTTTTGCCGTCTTTCAAAAAGAAAAATAGCGAAATAGCGGCAAGCAAAAAATTCATTATTGTCTGCGTCGTACCAGAAACAATAGGACCAATATTTCCAACAAACCAATTAAACAGATTACTAGTATACAAAGACAAGTTTATAGAAAAATTCGGAATATAGTTTCTGATCGGATTCTCTATAAGGGCAGTAAGCTCATTAAGATACGGCAACTTGGCACCCGCCACCTGAAAATACATTGATTGAGCCTCTTGAAATATCTGCCATCCTAAAAACAAAAGAGGCAGTATTATAAAAACAGCGAGCACAATAATGGCAATAAAAGAAGCAAGAGATTCAAATTTGAAAATACGAAGCACTCTATTGTAAAGCTGCTGAAGAACGAACGCTAAAACCGCCGCAATAGCCAGGACCCCCACGAACGGATATAAAACAAAAAATAATAAAACTGAAACGGCGAGAAGTAATGCGCTAAAAAAATAGATCTGTATTTTTTTATTTTCCATTCTGATAAAAATTCGGTTTATAATTATTATTTTAACAAGGCAAGGCCGAATTTTTTCGTTGCCCCGTATATTCTTTAATTATACTTTATTTTTTTACACAAACAAAAGAAAAACCAGCAGGATAACAGCAAAATGCATCAATTGATCTTCCCAAATATTATTTATAACCTTCCAACGAGCCTTCAACGGATCAATCATAAAATGAGAGCCAAAGAATAAGAGTAGCGCGGGTATCGGCAGATAGATACCGCCAATTTCTGCAACCACTAATATAGTTGCGGTATAAACCAGAGCGTGATATGCATTTATTTCCCAGGAACTGCCTTTATTGGCAGCCATCCATTCTGACTGGAAGGGGAAGTCGCCCAATAAATGCCCAGCCAATAACCATAATATTTTTTCCATCTTTTTTGTTTGGTTTATATTTATATAAAAAATATATAATAAAATCTGTAAAAAATAGAGAACTACAGTCCACCTCCGGTAATTAAGTTTATGCTGCTATACTCCTGTTTTGTATATATTACCGCTATAACGATAACTGCCACTATAGCCAAAATCGTTAAAGCTAAAGAAACCGCGCCTATTATTTTTGCTTTTTTATCAGACTGTCTTAAATAGCTAAAAGCAAAACCTAAGCCAAAAGGAGCAAGAAAAAAACTCACAAAATAAATTAATATCTGTTTTGGAACAGAAGTATCTTCCGGTCTCGATCTTAAGGCCAGGCCGCAATTACGGCAAAAATAATCGTTTTCAGAAACCTCCACCTTGCATCTTGGACATATTTTTTTTGAAATTTGATCCATTTTTTTAATTATTTAGCTAGCCACTCTCTGGCTTCTTCCACCGACTCAAAAAAATCAGCATCTTTTTTGAATTCTGTAGCAACTTTTACAAGCGCTATTACAATGGGATCTTTAATTACAAACGCAACTTTTCCAATACGATCACTCTTTAAAAAATCTCTGTAAATTTTAATACCTTCATAATCCGAAGTCCCTGACTCCAACATATCAACTATTCCATTAAATCTTTTACCGGGATATTTATCAAATAATGCATACGCCGTATCAACAAACTCTTTAGCAACGGCTGCATCACCGTCTCCGATGATTTTTATATACATATTGCCATTATCTTCTACGGTAATAGTGTGTTTCATTTTTTTTGAATTTATTTGTTAATTATAACTAAAACGTACTACAATTAAAATATGCAAAATATGAATACTAACGCTTCAAAAGACGAATTAAATCAATTGATAAATTATAATCCTATTGCCACTTTCTTCTTAGATAAAGATGGTTTTGTGACCAACTGGAATAAATCATGCGAGCTTCTAACCGGAGTTAAAGCGGATGATGTCGTTGGCACAAAAGATGCGTGGAAACCTTTTTATGAAGCAGAAAGACCTGTTTTGGCTAATATTATTTTACGCGGAGGAAATATTGAGGAGATGGATAAGTATTATCCTAATATGTATACCAAATCGTCTTTTTTGAAAGAAGGGTATGAGGTTGTAAGCTTTGTTACCAAGATTAAAAAATGGATAATTTTCAGCGCCAATCCTATTTTAGACGATTCCGGTAATGTGATCGGAGCCGTTGAAACTATTCAGGATATTACCAATCTTAAAAATCAAGAAGATATCATAAAAAAGTACGGCGAAATGGAAAAAATGAACGAACTGATGGTCGGACGCGAGCTTAAAATGATAGAACTAAAAAAAGAAATCGACGATTTAAAAAAAACTTGTAAGTTATAGCTCGATAGCAAATTATTTGCAGCTGCCGGGCAGGGACTCGAACCCCGATACTCGCCTCCAAAGGGCGATGTCCTACCGTTAGACGACCCGGCAATAATTTATATACTCTTTAAAATATTCTTCTTTTCGATTCTGCCGTCCCAATGCTTAAAATATTGTTCTCTGTTCCTAGCCTCTCTTTCTGTATTAAACCCTTCTGAATAAATCAAACTGAGAGGTACAAAGTATTTTGTGGATTTTACTTTTTTGTTATTATGCTCAAAAATTCTTCTTTCTAAATTATTGGTGCTTCCAACATAAATCCAATTATCTTTTTTAAAACTTTTTAAAAAGTAAATGTACCACATTTATATATTCTACCATTAGACCTGCCTGCGCAGGCAGGCGACCCGGCAATGAAAGAATATTATCACGGATTTTTTCAAAATTCCACCATAATCACCAAAATTTTGGCCGGAAATGCCCTGATTTGATATAATTAATTAACTTATGATCTTAGCGATACATGCAATAACTGGAGCGGTTGTTTCCGCTAACGCAGGAAATATAACAGAAGCTGCTTTTTTGGGATTGGTAAGCCACTATCTCATAGATTCAATTCCTCATACCGATTACGAGTTAAAGCAACTAAAAAATAATTCAATAAAAACATCTTTCAGGGAATATCTTAAAATTGCCGCCGATCTGCTGATTGGGGGAATAGTAATTTTATTTTTTTTAATAAGAAGAAATTTCAGCGGAGTCATTTTAGTTTTAACTGGAGCTTTTTTTGGGCTATTGCCAGACGGACTTACTTTTCTGGATTGTCAGATAAAAGATAAAAATAAAAATTTATTTACCAGATCGCTAGCTATAATAAATGCATTTCACGAAAAAATGCATTCACTAAATAAAAATAAGAAAATAGCCGCTATCTTACAATTAATTTATATAGCGCTTTTAATTTTTTTGATATTTAGTTTATAATCAATACCATGGAATCTTTAATGAAATCCGACATATTCTTTTTTATAACTTCTATCGCAGTGGTGATTTTAACAATGCTCTTGGTGGTTGCCATAGCTTATACAATAAGAATACTCAGAAATCTAGACGATATTTCCGCCAAAGCTAAAGATGAAGTTGGCCTCATAAAAGAAGATATTTCAGAATTAAGGCAAAACATCAAAACGGAAGGGACCAAAATAAAACATTTCGCAAATTTTTTTAATAAATTAAAAGGCCGAAAAAAATCAAAATAATAAAATTTTAAAAATATGAATAAAAATCAGAAAAAAGTAGTAAAAGAGGCAGCCGGTTTAGGCCTTACAGCGCTAGCAGTAGCTGCTGCGGGAACTTACTTTCTATATGGCAGTAAAAATGCCACCAAAAATCGCAAAAAAGTAAAAGGCTGGATGCTTAAAGCAAAGGGCGAAGTTCTTCAAGAAATGGAACATATGAAAGATATGAGCGAGGGCAGATATCAAGATACAATTGATGCTATGGCCGACAGATATAAAATGCTTAAAAATGTTGACGAAAAAGATTTGAAAAATTTAGTAAAAGAACTAAAAGGCCATTGGAAGGGTATCCAAAAAGAGCTGAAGGCAAAGCCAAAAGCAAAAACTAGACGTAAATAATATTAAAAACAGCCTTATTTAAAGGCTGTTTTTAATTATTTTGATTTACTGGCTATGATATAATATATACAATAAGCCCGACATAATCTCCATGAAAAACAAATTAACTCTTATGGTTGGAATACTGGCTTTTATATATTTTTTGTGCGCTACAACCCTGTCTGGCTACGCATCATTTATAGGATATGCTTTTTCCTGGACAACTGTAATAGAATTATTTACCCCATTAATTCTACTGGTTCTGTGCTTCGTCTATGTATACAACA
>JAJYZL010000055.1 GCA_021799965.1 bacterium
ATTAAATGCACAAATCAGGTTTCCGTTAAAACTAATATCATGTCCGTTTAGCTTAAAGTTCTTCAACTCTAAGGTATCGGGCGGCAGAGGATTATCCTTTAATGCTAACGCGTCCGCCGAATCATTTCTTGAGGTACCGTTGAACCAATCTTCCGGTTGTGTACGGTAATGAGCTGCAATGATAGTGGTACCGTTCGGGAATCTAGTTGTTAAGTAAGGACTGGTACGTGAAACATATTCGGTATTATCATTTACTCCTTTAAAACTACCGGTTGCACGGTACGCACCCGCCAAATTAAGTATATCGAAAAGTGTCTTTGTTTCGTATCCCAAGCTTCTTGATTGGTCGTCCCTTGGTCTAAAACCAAAGAAATATGTTTGTCCGTTTTCATTTTGTCTTTTTGTCCCCACATCCCAACGACCCACATTTGCAAGAATTTCCGTAGTATTCCGCGGCTCGACTGGATAAATATGATCAACTAAAAAACCCGTAAGTATAATTTGATCTGGAATACTATTGAAACTGTTTTTAAAGACGACTTCATGACCGGATGCAATTTGTCCTATGTAAGGGGTTGGAGTATAATTAACACCGAAAAGCTCTTCCCAACTATTCAAACAAGACTTTCCGCTCCCGTCAATTACTGGCGGGGGTCCGCACCAAATTACTTTACCTCCTCTTTGGCTGAACGTCTTCATGAAATCGATTATTCCCTTCTGCGGTATAGGCTCAAACAATGCGACCAGAGTCGAAAATGTCCGCCCCCCCATTTCTATCTTTCCGCCGGCAGTAATTTTTGCTAGTTCTAATAACTTTTCATCGGTAATATAGTTTGCATAACCATATTGGGTCATCCAGCTTCCGAAACGTTCATCGGCTGCTACTAAATTCATTGGATAAAGTATTAACGCATCAACATTCCGCGGTTGCCCTCCGGTAATTGCCTTTATTGCCGGAGTTGAGTTTGATACTCCGTAAGCATCGACTATTGCCTGCTTTCTTTTTGCACAAACTTCCGGCATTCCCCAGTATGCGGCGTATGCATTTTTATATTTATTTATTATACCAATTGAAACTGCCATTGCCTCACCAAAATTATCCCGATCTGCCCAGCCACATTCGGCATAATCATTTCCCGTGGGCTGAAGATATTCACCCCACTTAAAATAATCATAACAGCCTGCAGCCGCCTGCTGAACAGTATTTGACCATAGGAAATTTGATGTGTATTCATATTCATAAGGTGCCATTCTTAAATCGCCTGTATCCCATAGGTCTATTGTTGGGCTTTCCGCCCACGTTGCGTGCCCGCCGGTGGGTAATTTCCTATCAAATATTTTTTCAGTATACTCCTTTGCGTCTTTAAATAGATCTACAACCCGGTTATTTAATAATTTATAATATCTATCACGAAATAAAATTGTCCTATAAATATCTTCAGGTTTATCTCCCATGACATACTGGGTTTTAATCAAGGCTTTCGGTGAGTTAGTATATATTTTGGGTCCGTAAACAAAATATAACATATACTTATCCATATCCATATCCTCTATGCTGGGATCATATAGCTTGCAATATGTATCTGCCATACTCTTAGTAAGATAACGCATCGCAAACTCACCGTTATCATGATGATTGAAATAATACCAGTCCTGCTGAATATGCAGTTCATCCGAATAAAGAGCAACCAGATTTATTCCGTCATCATGATATTCCTTCATCAAGGATTTTAAGAATGGCTCTGCCTTGGGACTAAAATAATCCATCTCCGGGGTTTCATACTCTAATATTACAAAGACACGGTCATATCCTTTTAGTTCGTTATCACCAGTACAAGAAATACGAACCCGTTGTATGGGTTGTTTTATGTCCATTATTAAATCCGATGGCTCCCACATCGGAGTAATATCTTCGGTACTCCATTTATCTATCTTTATACCGGTTTTAATTTCTTTAATGTCATCAGGATTTACTACGCTGTAATGTCCATTATCGATTACCTTTTCCTTAAATGCGTACGCTTTTACTCCCTTAAGCTTCAGGGCAATCATCCCTTTATTATTTGTCCAATATAATTGTTTCCATAACTGAAGGCTAAACTTCCCTGTCTTGGGATCACGAAGTCCTACTTTGTATTGGAGCCAGCGACCGCTCTGACCGGTCTTTTGAGCAAATCCAGGTCCTATTTCAAGAGGACTGAGAATACTCAATCCTAGACCCATACCGTATTTTGCTGCGAACTGACCGATATTTTTTATTAAATTTATATATTCTTCTTCATCCGGTTTAAGTTTCCTTACTGTGGCTGTTTCGCCTCGGAATTGTCCGTAAAATTGATCGAATACAATAAAAAGTTTATGGTCGCCTCTTTTAGATGCCTCTTCACATACTTCTCTAAGACTCATAAATCTCTTTTCAAATCCTGTCGATAAGTCTAATTTGAAATCCGGATTCTGAAGCTCCCTGAACTGCTTATCGCTCGTTATAACAATTGTTGCTGGATATATCTTTATACTTATAATAAAAAATAATCCAATAAATATTAACATAATTTTTATTTTCAAAATTTTCATTTTACAATCCTAATGAATATGAAATAATTTAATTATAGAAATAAGGCCCATTATTTAGTTAAATGTCAGAAGTAATTGCGTTTATTAAATATCGGATTATATTCAATTTTAATAAGGAGAACAATTAGAGACACTACACAAGACGCATTAAATCACTTTTTCCAAATAAAGCGGTAATTGAAACGCCGGTTCGGAGCGGTGTCACCGGCGGTACATAGCGAAATCGGGTCTTTTAGATCAGAAGGATTGTCCGCCCACTTAAAATCAAAGGTAAATGTGTCTCCCATTAAGCCAAGATACTTACGGGGTACAGCTATTTCAAGTTTTTTACCCACACAACGATAGTTTAACTTAGCAACTTCAACCCATTTATGGTTAGTCGAATTATAACGCATAAGTGTTGTGGTCTTATCGTCCGACACCTTTTTGTTGATAAGATAATCATAGCCGTACCAACCGGTATTAGGGTTTTTATCGGCATCTATCAATAAGAGCATCCAGTTGTGACCCGTGTAGGGTGTGAGTACTTCATTTGTCTCCGCATAGAAATATACATTTTCATTATCAACTGCGACTTTACTTGTTATGATATCGTTGCGGCCTGAATTGTTTATGTAATGAAGACCGCCATATCCATTATAGTCCCTATGAAAGGTATCACCTTTAGTGTCTCGATATTCAACCTTGACATTATTCCAGTCTGTAAAGTCACCATTCAGTTTTATCCGGGTCAATCCTTTTAATACCGGTATAGGGCAAACTCCTTTGTAGCGACGGATATTTTCGGCCATCTGCATGTAATAATTGTCAGTGTATCCGCCTTTCATCGGTTGAATGTCGCGATTGAATTCGGCATTGTACTGGTCAACAAAATAGTAATTGCTGTTTCGGCGCATGAACGGAGTAGTTTTCTCTTTATTACCAGGAGGGATCGGAGAACCCGAATACTTGCCTGCCGTCCATTCATTCCAATCGTTGATATAGATAAACTGAGGGTCCGCCTTTAGCGCTTCGTTCCATCTCTGCTGGAAATAAATACCGTATCCCTCAGGATGCTTAACTACTTTCCCCAACCAGGGGACATAGGTCGGCACTGGTAGATCGTACTTGTTTAATTTAGGTTCGCCGTTTTCTCTGCTCCAAGATTTTCCTATCAGCCAATATGCATGTTGTGCCGGGGTTACGGCTGCTTCTTCTTTCTTTCCGTTATGCCTTGAGATTAAATCGTCAGGATTCATCGCTCTTACACTTGAATCACCCAAATCGTAACCAAAGCTCCAGTTGTCCTCTGTCCCAACGAAGCGTTTACCTCCCCATTTATAATATCCCCACCACATAGTCCTACGTGTAAAGAAGTTTTTGACTTCTTTTGTGTAATCTTTATAAAATTTTTCCGTGTACTCGGGGTTATCATAGTGAGAATCATTTGTATCGGTTTTGGCTGTAGCATCATAGTGCGGGTTGGGATTTTGCACGCCCTGACCATTGGCATCGACATTGGGTGTGCCGTTATAAAGTAAGAGCGGCTTGCTGTCCCAATAGAACCAGAGATCTTTATATTTATCTTTCTTGTAAATTTTATCGTATAGATTCTGTACAACGGTGATTACCGGACCGTTGAACGCCCAAAAGCAAAACTTCGGAACTTTATTGCCTTCAGCCTTCATCTTCTCCATAACTGAAAAAATAACATTCCATTCGCTCCAGTATTCTACCGCATTAGTAACATCCATTATAACCACATCCACTCCTGCATCAGCGAGCATAGACATATCTTTCCGGATGACATACTCATCCTTGCTCAAGAAATAGCCCATCTCAGGCTCTC
>JAJYZL010000056.1 GCA_021799965.1 bacterium
ATTATCAATTAAAATTAAGCAAATAAATTTATGGAATTTAAACAGTTTTTTCAATCCAGAAAATTTAAAATAATTGTCGCAATTATTTTTGCGGTTATTGTTATGTTGCTGGTTTTTCAGGTTGGTTTTTTTGTCGGCTATAAAAAGGTAAGTTTTTCTTATCAGTGGGGAGAAAATTATTATAAAAATTTTGCAGGTCCGCGAGGTGGATTTATGAATGATTTTGGCGGGAAACAAATGATGGCCCCGCATGATGTTTTCGGAACAATTATGAAGAATGAGAACTCCTTATTATTGGTAAGAGGAGTGGATAATGTAGAAAAAATGGTTTTAATGGATAACGATACGATTATAAATCGTTTTCGCGACAAGATCGGCCCCAATGATTTAAAAGTTAATGACAAAATTATTGTTATAGGCTCACCCGATGATTCTGGCAGAATAGAGGCGAAGTTTATCAGGGTTGTGCCTCAAGATTTTCCAGCAACAAATACTCCGGAATTTATTCCACCCGCTCAATAAATAATAAAAAATAATAATTAAAAAAATGATGCAAAAATTTATAGGTTTGGCGGCTAAACATAAAATTTGGACGGCGGCAATCGTTATAGCCGTACTTTTTGGGGGATATTATTTATATTCGTCTTTAACTGCGGTGCCTGTTCAGACAAAATATGTTCTTGCTACTGTTAAGAAAGGAAATTTAGTTTCAACGGTCTCTGGTAGCGGACAGGTTGCCGTTTCCGATTCTGTGGATCTAATACCTAAAACTTCGGGAAATATAATTTATGTCGGAGTCGCGGATGGTCAAGATGTCAGTGCCGGCCAATTAGTTGCCGAAATAGATCCGACTGATGCGCAGAAAGCTGTTAATGACGCTCAAACAAGCCTTGAAACGGCAAAACTTCAACTTGATAAAATAACCGCGCCGGTTGATCCGTTGGTTTTGCTTCAGGCCAAAAATGCTTTGGCTCAAGCTCAGGAATCTTTGGTGAGTAATCAAAATACCCTCGTATCGACCTATGCGAGCGCATACACCGATATTTCCAATGCTTATATTGCGCTTCCCAGCGTTATGTCCGGCTTAAATAATGTTCTTTATAGCATGACGATAAATAAATCACAGGCCAATGTTGATGCTTATACTAATTTGATCAATAACTTGCCCAGCGCTTCTCAATTCAATCAAGAGGCGGTTAACGGTTATCAGACGGCACTTGCGGTATATGCCCAGGCCTTGGCTGATTTTAAAAATTCTAATGTTAACTCTTCAACTTCAACCATTGAAAGTTTGCTCGGAGAAACTAACAACACCTTGAAATCAATATCTGTTGCAAATAGTAATATAAAAAATCTTTTGGATTTGGTTAGCAATACTTTGCAGCAGGCAAATTTAAAGGCTCCGAGTCAATTGAGTATTGATGAGGCGAGTATGCAGTCATACATTTCTACTGTTAATAATCAACTTTCAACAATTTTAGACGTACAAAACTCTATTCAGGGCGATAAAGATTCTATTGTAAGCGCTCAGCGTTCTATAAGCGAACAAACCTTGTCATTGGCTGATACGGAAGCTGGTTCAGATAGTCTTACAATCAGGGCTGCACAAATTACCGTTCAGCAGCAGCAGGACGCTCTTGCAACGGCTCAGCAAAATCTTGCTTATTGTTATATCCGCGCTCCTTTTGCTGGAATAATTTCAAAAGTTGATGTCCAGAAGGGCGACTCCGCCTCCACCGGAACCGTTGTTGCAACATTAATAACAAAGCAGCAGATTGTGCAGATTTCATTAAATGAAATTGACGCCGCAAAAGTTCAAGTTGGACAAAAAGCAACTATTACCTTTGATGCAATTAGCGGTTTAAGTTTGACCGGAACTGTGAGCGAGGTTGAAACTGTCGGAACCGTAAGTCAGGGAGTTGTTACTTATACTATTAACATTGCTCTCGATTCTCAGGACGGTCGGGTTAAGCCGGGAATGAGCGTTACGACCAATATTATTACCGATACCAAGACAGACGTCTTATTGGTTCCGGGATCTGCCGTTAAGACGGCCGGGGGCGTAAGCTACGTGGAAGTTCCTGATTCATCGGAAGTTTCCAGCTTATCTGACGCCGAGAAAGCTGCTGGAGTAGCTTTGAAAATTGCTCCGACGCAGCAACAAGTAGAAACAGGTTCATCTAATGATACCTACGTAGAAATAACAAACGGACTTAAAGAGGGTGATGTAGTAGTAAGCAAAACCAGCACTGCTTCATCTCAAAAAACAACAACAACCACAAACAGATCGGCCGGTTCTTCGTTGAGAATTCCGGGGGTAGGCGGTGGATTCTAAAATAGCAAAAATAAATATGATTGAGTGTCAGAACATAACAAAAATTTATCAGGGCGTCGATGAAACCGTTGCCCTTAAGAATGCTTCTTTTTCCATTAAAGATGGAGAGTTTGTGGCAATAATGGGACCATCTGGTTCGGGTAAATCCACGCTAATGCATATATTGGGCGCCTTGGATACTCCCACCAAAGGAAAATATTTTTTGGACGGACATGATGTCTCTAAGCTTTCCGATGATGAACTGGCCGATATTCGTAAAAATAAAATTGGCTTTGTTTTTCAATCTTTCAATTTGCTTCCACGTGCAACCGTATTAAGAAACGTTGGCCTTCCCTTGGTTTATTCCGAGGTTTCGCCCAAAGAACGCGAGGAGCGTGCCAGGGCGGCCCTTAAGAATGCGGGATTAGATGAATCTCACTTTAATCATCTTTCAAATCAACTTTCCGGAGGACAAATGCAAAGAGTTGCGATCGCGCGCGCCTTAGTGAATAATCCTTCGTTGATTTTAGCTGACGAACCAACTGGAAATTTAGATACAAAGACTGGCGATATCGTGCTTGATACGTTTCAGACTTTGAATCAACAGCAGCATCGTACGATTGTTTTGATAACTCACGAGCCGTATGTAGCTGAGCATGCCGACAGAATTATTCATATTCGTGATGGAGTTATAGTAGAGGACAGCAGGAACCACGAAAAAAGATTTATTACACATCATCACGAGGGTGCATCTAAATAAATAACCATAAACTATGAAAACATCAGACTTAATTGAAGAGACGTATTCTGCTTTGCTTTCAAATAAGGTTCGTTCCGGACTTACGGTTCTTGGAATTATAATTGGAATCGGTTCGGTTATCGCAATGGTTTCCATCGGCCAGGGCGCACAAAATTCTATTACTTCAAATATTGAATCATTGGGAGCAAATTTGGTTATAGTAACGCCAGGCGCGCAAAGAGGCGCTGGTGGATATCAGGTTAGCGCGGGCCGTGGATCCTCTCAGACACTAACAAATGAAGATGCGGATGCTATCAGTCAAATTTCTTTGGTGCAGGCGGTTGCGCCAGAACTTTCTGGCCGCTACCAGGTAACCGCTAAAGGAACCAACACCAATACTTCTGTGGATGGAGTCACGTCGGCTTACCTCTCAGTAAGAAACGTTCAGATTGATTCAGGTAGTTTTATTTCCGATCAAAATAATCAGGATATTGCCAGGGTTGCCGTGCTTGGTCCGACTGTAAGTTCTGATCTTTTTGGTGATGGCGTTGATCCGATTGGGCAGGAAATTAGAATAAAGGAGATGACGTTTACGGTAATTGGTGTAACTAAGGCTAAGGGAGGTACGGGATTCGGAAGTCAGGATGATATGATATTCATTCCGGTTATAACTGCCCAAAAGTTTTTGGCCGGAAAAGATTATTTGAGCACAATTAACGTTCAGGCAATTGATCAGAATTCAATGTCCGATCTTCAGTCTCAGATTACCGATCTTTTATTAAGCAGACATAAAATTACAGATCCAACTCTTGCTGATTTCAGTGTTATAAATCAGAGCGATCTTGTTAGTAGCGCATCTTCCATTACAAATACTCTTTCCTTGCTTCTTGGATCCATCGCTGGCATTTCCTTGGTTGTCGGCGGAATTGGAATTATGAATATGATGCTTACCACTGTCACCGAACGCACCAGGGAAATTGGTCTTCGTAAGGCTATTGGCGCGAAGAAAAAAGATATCAGTATACAGTTTTTGACGGAAGCGGTAATGCTTACTTTTATAGGCGGCATATTTGGAGTTTTGTTTGGCTGGCTAGCATCGGTTTTGATAACCCAGCTAAGTTCAACGGCTACTCAAGTTTCGCTTTCGTCAGTCTTGCTGGCATTCGGTGTTTCGGCGGGTATAGGAATTGTGTTTGGATATTATCCTGCTCGTCGAGCCGCCTCATTAAATCCGATTGAGGCGTTAAGATACGAATAAATAAAATTAATAAAAAATAATATGAATAAAAATATG
>JAJYZL010000057.1 GCA_021799965.1 bacterium
GAAGATCGGGAAATTTTAACCTTGAAAGAAATGATAAATGAATTTGAGTTAGAGAGGGTTCAGAAAGGCAGCGCTATATTTGATATTAAAAAATTAAACTGGCTTAATTCTCATTATATAAAGCAAGCATCCGATCTTGAAATTAAAACGGCATTATCTGATTTATTCGGCGTGGATTTTGTTAGCAAACCGTTGACTGATAAGCTTATTCGTCTCTCAAAAGAGCGCATGGAAAAACTGTCTGATTTTAAAGATATCAACGGATTCTTTTTTGAATTGCCGAATTATGAATCCGGATTATTGGTTTGGAAAAAATCATCGAAAGAAAAAGCGTTACATAATTTAGAAGCAGTATTAAAAAAAATATCAGAAGCAAAATTTGATTTTAGCCAATCAGAATTAGAGGCCCTTCTAATGCCCTTGGCGAATGAAGTAGGAAGGGGAGAGGTGTTGTGGCCGCTTAGAGTGGCATTGTCGGGCAAAGATAAATCACCCGGGCCATTTGAAATAATGGAAATATTAGGAAAAGATGAAACTATCAGCCGCATACAAATCGCGATTAAAAAAATAAAGGATGAAGAACATAAATAAAATTACACTGACATTATTTATTTTTTGTATCTTATCTCCGGTCTACTATTCTTTGGCAGCAGATAGCGTGCCTACGACCCAGGATCAGTTGCAGCAAGCTATAGACGAAAAAACTAAGGAGCTGTCCGCATTAAATGATAAAATAAGCCAGGCTCAGCAAGATTTGAGTACGGTTCAAACGCAGGGACAATCTCTCCAACGGGAGGTTAAAAAAGCTAACGCTAGCATAAATCAGGTTAATTTGGGTATTCAATCTAGCCAAATAAATATTCAAAAACTTGGCTTAGAAATACAATCTTTAAAATATAATATAACGGATACGCAATCCCAAATCGATGCTAAAAAAGGAGCTATTATTAAACTTTTGGAAGAACTTCAACAAAAAGATTCGGAAACGATTTTAACAATATTTCTTCAAAATAAGAGTTTATCGGATAGTCTCAATGAAGTTCAGAGCATTGTTGATGTTAATTCCGGATTGTCCGATGATATAAAATCTTTGCAAACTTTAACCCAACAACTTTCCAGCAGTCTAGTAACAAGTTCTGCCAAAAAGAATGATTTGGAATTAGAAAATAAGAATTTAGTTAATCGTCAGCAAATTCTAAAAAGCCAGAAAGCTGATAAGCAGGCTCTTTTGACTCAGACAAAAAATCAGGAAAAGAATTACCAATCGCTTTTAACCCAGCTTCAAAACGATCAAACTTCTTTGGAAAATGAAATAGATGCCGCAGAAGCTAAATTACGCGCCAGTTTCAACCCCAATCTTTTGCCAGCTAAAAGACCCGGCGTTATATCTTGGCCTGTAAAATTAAAAAAAGACGGGGGAATTGGAGTTATTACTCAAGGTTACGGCGCACTTTCCAGTATGTATAAATCAGGCTGGCACAATGGAATAGATATAGGCATTCCCGTAGGAACTCCGGTTTTTGCTGCTGATGATGGCGTAGTTACGGCCTCGGAAAGTAATGATGGTATTGGCTATTGGCATAGATATCAATATGGCTTGCATATTTTGATTGCGCATCCTGATAATTTGA
This sequence comes from bacterium, assembly GCA_021799965.1. Lineage (GTDB taxonomy): Bacteria > Patescibacteriota > Minisyncoccia > UBA6257 > 02-FULL-45-10c > JAHILT01. The sequence goes on from JAJYZL010000057.1 coordinate 1,632, forward strand.
GTACTCTATACGCTCATCTTTCAGTTGCTTTGGTTAAAAAAGGAGCCAGTGTTAAACGCGGAGATTTGATTGGTTATTCTGGGAATACCGGTTTTAGCACGGGACCGCATCTTCACTTCGGGGTTTATTGGACGCCTAGTTTAGTTTTTAAGAGTTTGCCGCCGGCTAAAGGGCTTGTGCCTATTGGCGTTACGGTTAATCCAATAGATTATTTATAAGAATAAGGCTTGTAAATAACGCTTAGCTTTTTTTTTATGCTGGTCTATACTTAAAATATGGACAATATTAAAATAGTTAATCTTTTGGCTTCATTGGCTAAATATATACCTCAGAACAAAACCGAAGCTTTGGCTTTGCTGGGAAGAATTTGGGATCCGCTACTTAAATTTAATGGGTGGCTACTTAATACTATCGGAATAAATTTTCAGGGAATTATAAACAATACTACATTAGTTTTTACTAAATATTCTACGATTATTTATAGTTTCATAGCAGAATTCATTAAAAGATTAATCGGAAGAGCTTAGAGAGTATGGGTGGCTTTTGAAAACAGCCGCTTTCCCTTAGGAGTCATATAGATATATGTCGCAAAAGGTATATTGTGCGACAGATAGTACGAGAAAGAAGATCTTATTCCCTCTGCGGCTCAGTCTCATAAAAAATAAAAACTTAGCATTTATTTTTAAATCAAATTAATAAATAACTAAAAAGCCACTTATTTTTTTGGCTGGTTTTGAAAGTTATTAGTAACAATCCTTGGTTTATTTCCCCGCACCTGATCCGTCTATTATGCTATTCTAAATATTGACAAAATAAAAGTAGTGTGCTATTATAATAACTTAATTTGATTAGTTTTGATGGTACGTTAAAAACAAAATATTGATTGATAAGGAGAAAAACAATGAATGGATGGCTGCTTGGAACTGGTTTATTTCTGATGTTTCTGGGAGCTGGTACCAGCGATGCCGATCTCGAGCCCTACAGTTTTGCTGTCGGGGCCGCGGTCAGTATCGCGGGCTTGTTCCTGATATTCCTTTCGTTTGAGGAATTCCGCAATCCTAAGCGGCTCGCTCGTTTATGGATGCAGATTAAAAGAGATTATCTAACTTGGTAATTTTCTTTTAATCAAAAATCCCGCCTTTAAAAGCGGGATTTTTTTATTGGTAGTTAATAAGCCGGATTCTGTCCGTCTTTTTAAGGACGGTAACAACAATTTGTCTGGGCTATTGATTTCTCAATAGCTCTAGCGGCACAGTCGCCTAAAGCGACTACGGCCTTGCACTCGGGTAAGGATTTAGCCGTTTCATCTTCGTTTTGTTATCCCTATGACGAAGTTAAGCCATCTAGCTTGGGATCTGGGCTCGTTCGATCCTTTCGAATTGAACCGTTTCTGCTCGCACCTCTATATTGCTAATTGATGGGTGTTACCCACTACCCTGCTGTCCGCGATATTTTAATATCGGAACGAGTGTCCGGACTTTCCTCTCGTTTAAAGGAGCTGTTGTCTAAACTGCCAATGTTGATACGGTAACATAAATTTTTGAATTTGACAACTAAACCAAATAAACCCAAATTATTTATGAAATCCTAAGTCTGCTGGATTATAATCTCCTTCTATAAAATCAATTTTTCCTTCATTTTTTTCAAATAAATTTCTCAAATCAGATGTTTTTTTAGATAGCTTTTGCGTTTTTTGGGGCAGGTCTTTTTTTATGAATCCTTTAGACCAATAATTTAATACAAGCTTGCTGTCTCCAAAAATATTCTTAATTTCTAATTTTAAAGCTAATTCTAGTGCATACCTGCAAGCCAAGAGCTCACCGTAATTATTGGTAGCTTTAGGCTCGGGATGTTTGCCGAATTTATTAAGTTTTATTTTTGGTCTGATTTTATCTAAAAGATTTTTTCCGGTTTCGTCAGTTACACTTACCTCAACTTTTTGATTGCGTCCCGTTCCGGAATCAAAATATATTCCTTTTTCAAGTTTTTTTGCTGATTTTTTAGGCTTTATATTGTAAGTAGCTCCGTTTTTAAGCCAATTTTCTGCTTCTTCTTTAGATAGGAAGCTTCTATATCTGGCGTCTTTACCCGAGACTATTTTTTCGCATTCTTTCCAGTTTTCTTTTATTCCCGATTCATTTGTTCCGATTATTAAGTAAGCGTAATATTTTGTCATATTTTTAACTAAATAATTGTCTTTTTGATATTAAAATTTGGTGTTCTTTATAAAATTTTTCCAAGGATGTTTTTAGCGCTGGTATATTTTTCTTTAAAATATAAAAACCAGAGGCCCTGGGATGTCCGCCAAATCTAATGAATAATTCTGGATTTATTTTTAATGAATCAACGACGTTTAGGTTCTTGGAAAAGCCCGCCCTTACAGATCCCTTCATGATATTTTTTTCTCTATTATAAAAATAAACAGGTACTTTAAAATAATTATTTAGTCCGGTGGCTATTTTTGAACCTGCGCCAGGTAATTTGGTATCCGTATCCGTTCCCCATAGAATAAATTTAAGTTTTTTCTGCCGGTTCGCCGCTTTAAATTTTTTAATACCTTGTTTAACTATTGAGTCAACGTATTTTTCAAATGACAAAAAATCATTTTTTATGGCATTTAAAATTTTTGTTGCTGTGTTGCTATTTTTTGATAAAAGTAATTTAAAAATATTATTATTTTTTCCGTTTCCTGCTAAAGTCCCATAAAAATCACATA
>JAJYZL010000058.1 GCA_021799965.1 bacterium
GGCAAGAGAGTTGCTGAGTTTAAGGACGCTTGGCGCTTGGAGCGGCTTTAGCCGCGAGACCGCCCAGCGGTAAATCATTTCCGATTTGTCCTCAATATATTTTATAAATACTGATACCGGTTGGATAGGGGGATATGACTATAACTATAATGGAGTAATATTTAAGACAACAGACGGGGGAAGTTATTGGATTGAACAGCAATCTCCTTCGGAGAACGAATTGACTTCAATATATTTTGTTGATTCAAATACAGGCTGGGCTGCGGGTTATGGAGGTATTTTCAAAACAACAGACGGCGGCGGAGTTATGTCTGTCAAATGTGAAAAAGGAGGGCTAAATAATATCCCAATTCAAATTGAGCTATTGCAGAATTACCCCAACCCGTTTAATCCTTCAACAACAATTAATTATCGTTTAACAAAACCGGGTTTCGTAGAATTAAAGGTTTATGATATTCTCGGAAGAGTTGTAAATGTTTTGGTAAACAAATGGCAGCCTGCAGGAGATTACAAAGTAATATGGAATCCAAGCAATTTGTCGAGTGGAGTGTATTTTTACAGGCTGCACATCGGTGATTCTAATATTACTAAAAAGATGATTTTGATTCGATAAGATCAGCATCATCGGTACTAAGGAGTAATTAAATGTTATTTCAGAGCGGCGTGCCGCCTTAATAATAAAATAAAATTCCCCCCGGAAAAGAACGACCAGGTTCAGGGTTCCGGCGGGTAAGCATCCTGTTAAGAGTTAGAACAACGGGCATTATTATGTCCCAGTCAATCAACTATTACAGGGCTTTTTGTTTTTTATTAAATTCAGCAGCACAGTTCGTCTTGGCGAATAAGTATGTGCTGCAAGAAATTAATTTATAAGGAGAATTTAAAATGTTACGTTATCTATACTACATATTTTGTTTAACCGTTATAATTACGGTGCAGACATTTGCCCAGACAACCTGGGTACCATTCTTACAGCAAACTAAGACTAAACCGACAACAAATCTAACAACATCAAATAACAATACCGTATCTTTTACGGTTCAGATAAACGGTATGGAAGCTTCAAATATAAAAGCCGGCACATCCGCATATCAGAGCCTCTCAATTCCAGATGGCGAAGTTATGACAAAAGCAGGCTCTCCGCAAGTGCCTATTATTTCCAAACTGATTGCGATACCCGACTGCGATAATGTTTCTATTTCGATTACACCCTCGAATGAGCTTCAATTTCCAAATTATAATGTTCTTCCTGTGGCAAGATATGATAAGAAGCAATTGCCTGACGGCAGTGATGATCTTGTACCGGTATATGAAGAAAACAAATCGATTTACTCAAGTGGTGCAGATTTTCCGGGCAAATATGGCGAAATAACCGAAATCGGTTATGTTAGGGATCAGAAAGTTGTACATGTTGCTATTTACCCGGTACAATTTAATCCTGCAGGCAAAATGATAAAAGCTTACACTAATTTTAGTGTAACTCTTTCATTTGTAAACCCGAAATCACCGGTTAACAAAGAGCTTGGAATATTCCGGAATATGATGCATCACGCCGCTTTGAATTATGAGCTAAGCGGGATTAGTGCATCCACGAAAATGACTAATGGTGTTCAGAGTAATAGCCTAAGCAAGGCTTCAACTGTAAATACAGTTCAGGGCAGCGTAACAAGAGTTACAGACTTAAGTACTCTTGTTGGTGCTAATGCAATCCATGTTGACTATCTGATTATCACAGTTCCCAGCCTTTTTAATAGCAGTTCATTAACAACTTTGGCAAACCACCGAATGAGTTATAATGGATATGATGTTGCAATTGTTGAAGTCAATGATATTTACTTAGACTCAAAGTATAATGCACCCCATGACTATGAAGAGATTCGTAATTTCATAGCTGATGTTTATAACATCGGCAAAGCCAGCCACACCGGTGACGGACATTTAGGATATATTTGTCTTGTTGGCGATGCTTACGATGATAATAATGCTGAGATGCTGCCAGCTGCGTATCCTTCATATTATGGCTCTCTTGAACAAGCAGGCGATTATTATTATGCATGTACCGGTGGAGACAACGATAATTTGCAAGATATTATGTATGGCAGATTATCTGTAGGTAATGAAACAGAATTAAGCACTATTGTAAATAAAATTATTAATTACGAAGCAAACACAAACGGTAATTGGAATGAAAATTATTCGTTTATGTCCTTTTCACCTGAATTTTATTCATATGCTGATCCTGCAATAACCAATATGACAAATCTTATACCTTCAACTTGTAATAAGTACTATGCATACCGCGCTATAGACACTTCCCAGCCTACAACTGTTACTGCTGTAACTGCACCACCTTTGGGAAAAACATTTTCATACAATGCATGGTACTATGATCTTCCGCCGTTTAACCCTGATGATCCAACTGGTTTGTGCTATTCGCAAGTACTTAATGACTGGCTTTATAATCAGCTAAATAATGGAATGCATACCTTTGTTTATGAGGGTCACGGAGGATGGGATGCTTTAGGAGCCAATGAAGGTTGTGGAAGATATATTTTTAAATCTAATGATTGCTTTCCTCCATGCGCTTGTGATCATACTAATACCATTTATGCCAGATTGACGAATACTTTCGATGCCTTTATGATTTTTAATTGCTGCGACGCAGGTCATTTTGATAACGGTAATCCCAATTTCCCAAATTTTACTGACGATTGCTTGTCTGAAAAATTGCTTGAGAATGTAGACAGCCGTGGTGCAATTGGAGTATTGGCTTCAACAAGGGATAGTTATCCATATGCTTTTGGGAGAGTTGATGAATTCATTTTGGATGCACAATATAATAGTCTTTCCCATATAATGAGTGAAGCCGTAATGGAATCCAAACTTAGTTTAGGAGGAACTGGTGACGATCTTCAATTCAGACGTCAGTATAATCTTTATGGTGATCCCGCATTAAATCTTTGGCCAACCGGTTATACTATCTCACAAAACATAACATTGTCCGGAACAAATCAGATTTCTGAAAATATAACAGTTGCTTCAGGTGTTACTCTTACAATTTCTGCAGGAGCAATTCTTAAATTCGCACAAGGTGATTCTCTAATTATTAATGGAACCTTGAATTCTCAGGGTACTTCTACGAATCCAATATCATTTACTTCCACCGGCAGCACTTCACCCGGCAGTTGGGGTACAATTATTTTTAATGGTTCCGGCGCTTCAAGCTCAAATCTTAATTATGCCAATATTACTTACGGTACAGGTATTAAATTCCTTAACGGCGCAAATGCTACAATCCAAAATTCATATATTGATACTTGTACAAATGGAATTTATGTTTATAATTCAGAGCCTCAAATATTAACTAACCATATACTTGAGCCGCAGCAAAATGGGATATACGGTGAAGCATCCGGTATGTACCCTTCGGTAATTGATAACACAATAATCAAAACAACAGCAAGCGGCAGCTATTATCAGAATTACCAAGGAATATGGTTTACGAATAATACAAGAGCTTATATTGCACATAATGATGTAAGCGGCTTTTACTGGGGTGCATATATCAGCGCAGTTGCATTTTTCACGAATAGTAATTACAGTCTCTTTAATCCGAATAATCGTTTCAGGAATAATCTTTATGGATTTGCGGCAGGATGGGGCGGTTATATTTGGGGTGGTACCGGTACCTCGAGCCAATGTTATAATACATGCGATAGTAATTCTATTTACGATGTGGAATCATACCATAATGGTTTAGTTTATGCCGAAAATGATTATTGGGGCGGCGGTCAACCTAAATCATATGTTGATGGAACTTCATATTTATATACAACCCCTATAATTTCATCACCAGATCCATGGGGCGGCAGTAATTCTCCTGCAATTAAGCAGACAAACAACTTACTCTCTGCTTCTTATAGGACTTCTGCAAATCAGTCTCAAGTAACTCAACCAGCAGATAGTAATCTTTCGGATATATTTGCAGGGATTTCATTTGAAAAAGATGGTAGAATTGATGATGCAATTGCTTGTTACAAAAATATGATCGCAAATGACAATAATACTGGATTTGCTTTAACCGAGCTAGCTGCAATAAATAATAAATACTCAAGAAATGACGTGCTTAGTTACTTTGCAAATATTCCAGCCGTCAATAAACATTATCCACTGGCATTAAAACTAATTGCAGATAATAATCTGCAAAACAATAAGTTCGATGAAGCAATAAGTATTTATGATAAGTTAATCACCAATTACCCAAATGACTATCAAGGAATAAATGCGAGGTTTGAAAAGCTGTTTGCTTACTTGAATATCAAGAATGACAAGGAAAAGGCTG
>JAJYZL010000059.1 GCA_021799965.1 bacterium
ATAACCTTTTATTCATTCTTCAGATAATGAAAATAGTATTATTCCTCATATTGCTTTGTCCTTTACTGTTGGCGCAGACAACTACTGCTATTGGCGTTGAATTGATAAAGCATTATGAGGGGTTTAGAGGCAAAGCATATCTGTGTCCAGCCTCTGTGCAAACGGTTGGTTACGGTCATCTTACATCAAAGCCGATGGTAATAACCGAATATGAAGCTGAGCAGCTGCTTATGCAGGATTTACCACGGTATGAAAAGTATGTGAGTAAATCTTCACTCAGATACTTAAGGTGGTATTAGTTTGACGCACTTGTGAGTTTCACATTTAATGTCGGATATAGGTTTGATCAAAGCTTCAGATATGGCATAGACAATAGCAATACAGCTATGGTAATTGCGCGAATGTCAAAATACATCTACGGCGGCGGCAGAATATTGCCGGGTTTAGTTAGCCGCAGGAAATCGGAAACAAAACTTTATAAATATGCGATACTCATTTATTATTAAAATATTTTTGACGATTCTTGTCGGACTATTATTTGTAGGATGTAGTCCTACGAAGGAGATCACCGAGATAAAGCCGATTGTCATTCGTCCGCCGGTCATACAGGACTCCCTGCCTGCGAATTTCTTTAATAATATTTTCCAAGCAAATAAAATTATCGGCAAAGATACCGTTCAGTCTATAAAATTTATTCCGGATTCGGCATTGCTCCAAAAGGTAAAGGAGCTATATGCGCAGAATAAAAAATTAGGAATAAAGCTGAAGGCAGGCGAGTTTAATTTCAAGATCAAACCAGATTCGGTTGTTTACTGGGACACCGTTAAAACAGTACAAACAATCGAGAAAATCATTGAAACTCCGTTGCTTTCAAAGATCGGATTGATATTCATCGGCATAGTCTTGGCAATTGCTGGCGGGATAATCGCAGGTAAAAAATAATGTCAGAAGTAATAATAAATAAAGTAAGTGATGCAATCAAAGTTATCGAGGACACACTGAAAGTTGCTGTAAAAGATTTGGACCAGACAGACCAGGTATCTGTCGAAAGGCTAGCAACGCTTGACGGCTATTTGCTAAAGCATCCGCGCGGCACTATCGGGTTGCTTTACAACGGTTCGGGCTATGAAAAGCGGGACGATTCTAGGGGCAATGTTATTTTCATGAAGCGGAACATTCTAATCGGTGTTGTTGCTATCATAAGGTTTTTTGACAATCCGCAGGCAGGCGCAGACAGATATAAGATGATGCCTTCGGATTACGTAGATACAATTACTGATGCTATCGCTGGCATCGAAGTGCAAAATAACCGGCCGGAATATGAAAGAAAAATGTTCCCGGTTCGTGACGAACTGGTGGATGAAGAAAACGGCGTGTGGAAATATTTAACAACGTTTTCAGTGCCGATAGATTATATCGAAAAGAATTTTAGAGAATCATTTTAAATAAAATAAGGAACTAAGAAATGCCAACATCAAGAGCAGGCTTAAGACAATTAGGTTTTTGCGATTCCGGAACGCTGCTAACAGCTCCGGTAAATCCGATAGTAATGGGATTGCGCGATAAAGCAACTATGGTAACCGATATGAAATTCAAACAGAACAAAGATTACCGAAATAGAGTTCTGCCGAACATGATCGGGTTTAAGCTTGACTGCGAATCGCTGCAGCCGTCAATGGCAATGCTAAAGGCGCTGATAGGATGGCTAAACTCAAATTGCGATATACAAGCAATTACTTTCCCGCAATCTCCCGGAGCGGCAAATGGTGATGTCTACCAGTTCGCTGGCGCGAACCAAGCAGGTTTGGATTTTGAATATCTGATCACTCAAGACAAGCGAAGCCTCAAAGCTACGATTGAGATAGCGATGGAATATGCCAGAGCACAGGCATTCATCGACGCCGCTGACAGCGCTTCACCAGTTGTTTTCGCGGGCATAGTTGGAAGCGGTGCGGACTTCACGAAATACCGTGCTCCTTACTTCATTTCTTTTGAAGCTCCGAAAGCAACGGCGCTTTTCGGCGGAGCTGATTTAGTCGCAAGAAGCTATTCAATCAAAACGAAAAATAAAAAATCGATCTACAATGCGTCGATTGTGGACTATCTAACTTTTAATTTCATGATTCAAGCACGCGACGCATCCGTCGCTACGCAGATAGCAAAGCTGGCAACAGTTCTAAGCCCCTCTGTTTATGTCAAAGAACAAAACGGCACAGGACTTTTCGACGCTTTTGATTTTAATGCAGGCGTTCTAACCTTAGACAGCGCTTACAATGATAGCGATGACGAGAGATCGCTTACTCTAACCTTCTCTGCAGATGTTTCCCTGTCCGATATTGCTTTCCAATTTGGAGCAACATACGGCGGAGACGTTGCGGATACTACCGGCGTTAAGGGTGGTACAATGAAGGTCGGATACTAAGATATTTTGAATTGTAAATTTTTAATTTTGAATTGGAGTCTTTGAAATGGCAAAAATTATGAACGAAGATTCGTCAGTAAATATCTTTATTGAAAACGAATTAGACGGTAAAAAACAGGTAATTAAAAGCTCATTAAACATCCCTTATGCGGTTGACGGGAAAGATAAATCACTACGCATATTCAATGGCGACAATAGTCATGCGCTATACGCCTCGAACCGGTTAGGCACTCTGAAAGCAAACGACTCCGGGTATGAAGTTGATGTTACCGACGAAGATAATCTAATCGGAAAGAGATTTGAGCTTACCGATGTGTCTTCTAAGCAAGTAGTATTAAAGGGCAAAGTAGCAACTAAAAAATCAGAAGCGCAGATAATCGATTTACCTAAAATGGCTAGCGCAGGAAAATAAATTTTGAAAGTCCAAATTTAAGATCGAAATGGAAAAGAGAAAAAGGTTAGACATAGATTGGTATGCCGGAGTTGAGGATGTTATTGTGTATAACCTTCCGGGGGACCATTCGCGGCGGGACCACAGTTTTGTTATCAAGGCCGATAAGGCAGAAACGTCTACCCGTTTGGTTGAGAAGACTAGCGCCGCAAGTCAAATATCTGCTTCTTACGACACTTCAACCCTCCAGACTACAATTACTATAACGCTCTTAAAAGAAGATACCTTTGATTTAGGCGGCGGAACGTATTACTGGGATCATAGAAGTGTCTCCGCTTCTGACGTAAACGATACCAAAGTCCCAATCCGGGGAAATTTTAATATCGAAGCAGCGATTCAGACGCCTTACGACGGCACAAATTTGCCAAGTTCCGCAACTCGTTATATCCCCATTCCGGAAGCTATCATTGATGGAGCAGTTCCGCGCCGTAATTTTTCAAACCCAAATTTGTATGACTCTATTTTCGTCTATGAAAAAAACGAGATAGATTCACTGCAGACGACGTTGCAGAGCAACATCAACGCGGAAGCAACTACTCGTGAAAGTGCCGACACTTCGTTAAACACTAATAAAGTCGATAAGGCAGTTGGTAAAGGATTATCAACAGAAGATTATTCCACCGCTGAAAAAACAAAGCTTAGTGGAATCGAAGCTTCTGCAGTTGCTTTAAGCACTGTAAAAGCAGACTCACAGATTGCCTCTGCAATTACAGACGATCATACGCACGCTAATAAAGCAGCTCTTGATTTAGTCAGTGGTACAAATACAGGTGATCAGGATTTGTCCGGGAAGGTCGATAAAATAGTTGGCAAAGGATTATCAACAGAAGATTATTCCACCGCTGAAAAAACAAAGCTTAGTGGAATCGAAGCTTCTGCAGTCGCTTTAAGCACTGTAAAAGCAGACTCACAGATTGCCTCTGCAATCATAGACGATCATACGCATGTTAACAAGTTATTGATAGACAATATTACGCAGAATGATTTAACGAGTATTATAAAATTTAATGCTCTTCTCGATCTTATCCTTAATGGAAATTATAATTGTGAAGTAGCGCCGTTTGCTATCGACGCTGCGAAATTAACAGTAGATATTAATTTGAGGTAATCATGGCATTTACATTTAGAAAAGGACCAGCAGCAAATAAGGGAGTATTAGAGCCGGGCGAAGTATATATCGCTGATGAAGGCAAATTATATTTGAAAAACTCTATCGGGGTGGAACAAATATATGACATGACCCCGACGGTTATTGCCTATGTCGATAATGCAATTGCAAGCTTAGTTTCGGCGGCTCCAGTAACACTTGACACGCTTAACGAACTTGCCACTGCACTCGGGAATGATCCTAATTTTGCTACGACAATTACAAATCTAATTGCAACAAAGGTACCGAACACGCGCACCGTTGCGGGTAAGGAGTTAAGTTCGGACATAACGCTTGCCGGTGCTGAT
>JAJYZL010000060.1 GCA_021799965.1 bacterium
TATATTCAATAAGCACGGCGCCTAATGTTTTCCCGTTTTCAGTTTTTATGGGATGCACGTACAAAAATATGCCGCCGGGGTAGTCGCTGCTTACCTCTTTGAATGTTCTATCCAAACCATCCTTCATCGTTAAAAGCACTTCATTATTTTTATCATAATTATATTTTTTGCCAATTTCCGATTTTATTACATCGGCTACAATTGTCTTAGTGGTATCAACAATTACTATATCTATCTTTTGAATTGAATGAACATCTTGAATGTAATCTTCAAGAGCCTCCCTGTTAAAAAATAAAGGCGGTGTTTTATCTTTTTCTGTTTCTCTTCCTATCGTTAAAGCAAAAGTATGGGCATAAATTTCTGTGTGAATAAGAGCGTGTTCTCTTGCCTCTTTATCAAAAATAATACTTATTAAAATTCCAAATATCAAAAATGAAATAACAAAGAAAGAGAAGGTTAAAATTAGTTTAGTTCTTATTTTCATAAATTTTTAGACATTTGTATAACTCAGTTTTTTATAATAATTAAATTACTGATCTTTTCCAACAATTCTTTTATCTCAATTGGTTTCATATTAAGCTCCTTTTATTGATCCTCTACAAGGATCAGTTTTTTGAGATTTATTTATCTTCTACAATAATTAAACATCTACGATGTTTTATCCTCTTTAATCTTTTTTAAGAAACCACCGAAAACAGAATCTTCGAAAACTCTTACTGTTTTCCGTATTGGGACACACTAAGAAACCAACGAATGGGATCGTGTGTAATTTATTTTTGATAACCTCGTAGAGGTTATATTGTTGGTGTGCCGGGCATGTAGTAAAACTAACGGGTGCGTTCGTATTTGAGCGGACAAGTCCCGAGAGAGCCGTAATGACCGGAATCTCATAGCCGAAAGCAAGGGTGTCCATCGTAAGGTGGAATCTGAAGGAAGCTTAAGGCAAAGATTTGAAGCGACGAACAGAAATCGGATATAAGGCATGTCTTACTGGGTAATTGACCCATGAATCAATAAGCCCAAAAGTCATTCGGAAGTAAGAGGTGTAAATCCGGCGCATCAAATCGAAAGTGTTATTACTTACCCCGGGAGGTCTATACGTTTTCTCTAAGCCACGGGCTATAGAGCCGGCAAAGAAGAGAGATAAGCTATCAAGGAATTGATGGTGAAGAATGTATAGAAGTCAGCAGAGGACATAGTAGTCCCGAAAAAAAAAAAAAGGGATGAAGGTCTGAATTCAGTAACAAAGGTAAGTCTCGAAGATGCGTAAAAACAGAAAGCAACAAAAAAACAGTCATCAGATAGAACTATTCGGAAAGGAAAGGATAGATAAACTGATGGATAAACCAGCGGAAACAAAAACCGGCGGAACCGGCAAGGAGATTACCTCTGGAGTTGAACTGCTATCGCTATTGGAGAGGGAGCGAGCCTTGACGGAAAACATAATGGAAAGGATAGTGGACTATGTAAACCTAAACAGAGCATGTCAAAGAGTAATTCAAAACGGCGGAAGCAGCGGCGTAGATGGAATGGATGTAAAGGAACTGCGACAATGGTATAACAAGAACCACAACGGTCTGCGGTCAGCACTGCTTACAGAGAAGTACGAGGTAAGTCCGGTGCTGAAAGTAGAAATCCCGAAGGAGTCAGGAGGAAAAAGGATGCTTGGAATACCAACGGTAAAAGACCGGTTAGTTCAACAGGCAATCCATCAAGAGCTAAGTAAGTATTATGAGCCGTACTTTAGCGAAAGCAGCTACGGGTTCCGACCGGGACGAAGTGGACATCAAGCAATAGAGCAGTCAGTCAAGTACATCAAAGAAGGCAAGGAGTGGGTAGTGGATATAGACTTGGAGAAGTTCTTTGACAAGATAAACCACGACCGGCTAATGCAAAGATTAAGCAAGCGTGTAGGAGATAAAAGACTACTGCGTTTGATCAGAGCATTCTTAAGAGCCGGAATGATGGAAGGCGGACTGGAAGAACAACGCATATCAGGAACGCCGCAAGGCGGCCCTCTTTCACCACTACTATCGAACATAGTATTAGATGAATTAGACATAGAATTGGAACAAAGAGGACACAACTTTTGCCGCTATGCAGATGACTGTAACGTATACGTCAAAAGCAAAAAGGCAGGAGAGCGGGTCATGGAAAGCATAGTTGAATTCATAGAGAAGAAGCTGAAACTAAAGGTGAATCGTTCAAAGAGTGGAGTCAGGCATTGTTCAGAAGTGAAGTTCTTAGGATATACAATAATGTCAGGAGGCGGAATAAGGGTGGCAGACAAAGCCATAGAACGCTTCAAGGACAAAGTAAGAACAATAACTCAGAGAAATCGAGGAGTTAAGTTCGAGCAAGTTATCAAGGAACTGAGCACTATAATTGTAGGATGGACAAACTATTTTCGACTGGCAAACACATGGAAGAAAAACATCATAGAAATGGATGGATGGATACGCAGGAAGCTAAGGTGCTATCGTCTAAAGCAGTGTGGACGGAAATACAGCATAGTAAAATTCCTTAGAGGATTAGGATGCGAAGAATCGAAAAGCTGGAATGTAGTAATGTACTCTCAAGGTTGGTGGAATATGTCAAGGAAAGTAGCGGTTGGGCATGCAATGAATATAAAGTGGTTTACTCAAATAGGATTACAATCTTTAGCCGGAAGAATGAACGTATAAAAGTTATTGGAAACCGCCTTGGTACGTAAGTATGCCGGGTGGTGTGGGGGGACAGCGGCTGTACGCCGCTTCCTACCCGATTAGATAAATATTCAACCTACATATTTCAATCCTCGTAGAGGATTTATAATATTTCTTTATCTGCTTCAATCAAAAAGAATCAAATAAATATTTTCCATCGTATTCTATCTCAAACTTTTTAAGCTCCTTTTATTGATCCTCTACGAGGATCAGTTTTTATGAGATATATTTTTATTCTACAATAATAAAACATCTACGATGTTTCTGCTCATTAATTTAGGGCACTTCTAAAAACTTCAATACCTGCTATTTTACATTTAATGCCTCATTAATTGTATCAATTAATTGTTCCTTCGAGAAAGGTTTTGTTAAATAATGCGTGCAGCCTGAAGCAAGAAATTCTTCTTTATCACCGTGCATTGCAAAAGCCGTAAATGCGATTATTGGAACATCTTTATATTTACTAATCATCCTTATTTGTTGTGCAGCTTGCAGTCCGCTCATCCCCGTACCAAGGTTTATATCCATAAGAATAGCGGAATAAGATTTTAACTTTACAGCTTTTATTGCTTCGATGCCGTTTGTTACGCTGTCTAAAATGAAAATATTTCTTAAATATAATTTTGTAACTTTAACGGCAATATTATCATTCTCAACGAGTAAGATTTTAGCCAATTCCTTCTCTATCATAAGGCTTTCGGGAATATTACTTTTAATAACTTCTTTATTTCCATATTTCTCAGAAGTAATCAATTGGAGATTGTTATTTCCTACCGGTAGATTAATAGGCAATTCAATGATGAAAGTAGTCCCTTTTCCCGGCTCGCTTTCTAATGAAATTTTCCCATTCAATTTTTCAACAAATCTTTTTGTCATTGTTAACCCTAATCCGGTTCCTTCAAAGCTTCTTGAGAATCCTTCACTTACTTGCCTGAACTCATCAAAAATATATTCTTGACTATCTTTCGGAATTCCTATTCCTGTGTCAATCACTTTAATTTTTATCCATTGACTCTCTGCGTTGCCATCCTTTGTAAGAGTAATTGTTATTCCTCCTTTGTTTGTATACTTAACAGCATTGTTCACTAAATTATTTATTATCTCATTGAACATTCTTTCATCGAGACTTACATCTAACTTCGCAGATATAGTATCCAATTTTAAGTATAAACCCTTTTTATCGGCTACAACTTTAAATAGTGCAATACTTTGGCTTATACTTTCGATTGCGTTAAAAATTTTGTAATCCATAGGTAGCCGGTCAGCCTCTATCCTAGAAAGATCAAGAATCAAGTTAAGAGTTTCCAATAACCTACTTCCGCTGGAATAAATGGTGTCAGCCATCTCAAATAAGTCACTATTGTTTAATTCCCCTTTGAGAATATCTGCATAGCCCATAATGCCAATTAAGGGAGTGCGAAGCTCATGACTCATATTTGCAAGAAAGCTTGATTTTAATCTGCTCATCTCTTCTGCTTTTTCCTTGGCAGAGTTGAGATCAAATATAGATTGCATTCGATCAGTTATGTCGCGGAAAATACTTAATAGTAAAATAGGCTGGCCTATAATTTCTACATAAGAATTGGAGAGTTCAGCC
>JAJYZL010000061.1 GCA_021799965.1 bacterium
CCAAACCCTCTTCGCCGGTCATAGCTGTAACCACGCTGTATCCTTCCCCCTTAAACCTTTCCGATAAAACAGAAAGAAGCGGGGCGTCGTCTTCAACTACCTCAATGATTAATATCTTTTTTTGAGATTCGTTTGGCATAGTTTCTAATGAATTAATTATACTACAATATTATCAAATAATCAGAATTTAATTATCCCCTTATCAAAATTTTCTATAAGTAATTTTTCCATAGTGTCTTCGCCGCCGACATATCCGACGAATATTCTGGTCCACATAGCTTCTCTTTGATGGTAACTAAATGTTTCATTTTTACCGTCCATAAAAGAAACAAGCGACATTGCGTTATCTTCCAGGTCAAAACTAACCACATTTTCTCCGCCGTTTTCAAATATACCACCAACCCACTCCATATTATTCCAAATCTTCAAATTCATTTTGTCGTCTTTTTCGCTCGCATTAAAAAACGACAAATCTCTTTCTCCGCGAAGCCAGTGCAAAGCTTCGGGATTTACTCTGGGCAACAAAAGACGCGGATCTTGAGGATTTTCTTTTGCTAAATACCTTTGAACAATGAGCCAATCACCGGGCTCCGATTGAAAAACATCTTTAACGTCGCCGCGGAGCAAAGATTTTAAATGCTCGGCAAAATTAGGAGACTTTTCATAAAATTGAAAAAGTTTTGAATAAAATTTAATCTCATAGCAATAATGAAAAAGCAAAGCAAAGTCCCTTAAAAATTTACCCGGAATATTTTCCTGTATCGGATTTATAAAAATAACTCCAAATTCTTTAAGGTGGCTGACATTGTGATGCTTTTTAGCCACAAATTTTTCAGCAACCTTTATCCAAACATCGCTTAATACCTCAATTTTAATTTCTCTTTTCTCAAAATCATCCGGAGTAAAATTACTGTAAGCTACCTCGAATGTTTCGTGCATCCACTCGGTGCTTTCAATAAACCTCAAGGTCGCAAATATTTCCGTAACATCATACTTTTCCAGCACCTCTTTTATATCGGAAGCTTTTAAATATTTCAATAATTCTAAAGGCGGTCTTTTTTCTAATATCTGCCTAGCGCGATCTTTTTTTAAAAAAAATCCAGAGGGTACATTAACTAGTTTTTTAGCCAAGGTAGCTGCTTTTTCGAAATCGCTTTTTCCAGGCACATCTTTTAATGTCTCAAGAACTATTTTTTCATGATTCAAAATAGTCTGTCTCAATACGCTTTCAACATGATGAGCGCTTCTATCCTTAGAATCTAATAATTTCAAAGTTGAATCAACGATTCTTGCGTTTTCGTCTACTATTCTTTCCAAAACACCAAGCTTGCCCGTTTTCCTGATCATGGCAGCCTCCATTTTTTCCAACATGCCGGAGTCTACTCCCAAAACTTTAGAAAAATAATTAAGTTTTTCCATTTGTTATATTTTTTGTACCGTTATTTCTAAATTATGCCAACGAGACGATCTTGATGTTTCTTTATTTAAAATTCCCGGCGTAGCGCCAATTTTTTCGACTACCGAAGTGGCGTTTGCACTACCCAAAACAATCGCATTTTTAATGGATTCACTGCTATTAAAATCATCTCCAAAGCTCATAAGTCCAGCCACAAAACCGCTGCCGAAAGCATCTCCAGCGCCCGTCCTGTCGGCTAAAAATTGTTCTTTAAAAATACCGGCTTTATATATATTTTTTCCATCAGAAACCGTCACTCCATTAGGCCCATCAGTTACCGCCACAATTCCAGGCATCAGATCGTCTAATTTTTTAAAAACTTCTTTATCCTTTTTAAAGGAAACACCGACCAACGAAGCGGCCTCTCCCTCATTAATAACCAAAAAATCTATATTTTTAAGATTATCCAAAATTTCCTGACGGCCATGTGCGATATGATATCCACTCGGATTAAAAGCAACTTTTATATTATTTTCTTTGGCAAATTTTATTAAAGGAACAAATAAGTCGGAGGACTTTCCGGCTAACGACAAATACCACCACTTAGCTTTTAGTTTTTTCCAAGGAATGTCTTTTTCTATTAATTCATTAGATGCTCCATGATAACCCAAAATAGTTCTTTCTCCTTTAGTTAAAAGGAGAGTTGATTGGGCCGTGATGTCATTCTTTTCAACGGCGAAAATCGCTTTAACTTTATCTTGCTCAAGCCAATCTTTTATTTCTTTGCCGGCATTATCGTTTCCAACTTTGCCAAAACATGCCGTCTTAAATCCTAAGCGACCAAATGTGATACTAGCATTAGCCGAATTGCCACCCAGGGTTTGCACTATTTTTTTAACTTCAAGCTTTTCTCCGAAAGGAAGAGCCAGCGCTTTCTGCGAAGGAGTTTTGGGCCAATCAATTATATCGCAATCTATTTCTAAAAAATTATCTTTAGTTATGGAGCCTATCGTAATAATATCCATCATTAGTTAATTATAACAAAAATCCCCCCACTCTGTTATGAGTGGAGGGATTGTTTTTATGCCCACCCCAGCTTCTTGCATCTTTTGCAGGCATCCGTCTTTAAAGATCTTTTCTTCGCCAAAGAAAAAAGATTTTTTATAGAAATTTTCAACTCTTTTTTAGCATCAAGGTAATGCCAATCGCCCCTGTTATCAACTATCGCGGCGCAAAGCACTTTTCTTTTTCCACGGAAACCTATATAGGCCCCGCCGAATCGCCTGCCTACGCACGGCTTGGAATGAGCCACCATGTAAGCATTTTTCAGGCGCTGCTCTTCCGAATGCTCATTCACGTCTCCTTCCACTTTATGCCAAACGAGCATGCCATCTTCGGTGAGTTTTATTACCCAATCAACCATTTCTTTCATATCTCCTCCTAAATAATTACAGAAGCCCCCTCGGCTTATTCCTGTACGCTTTCATACCCAAAAGACTAAGCTGGGCCAGTAACTTTTTAACTTTGTCTTTTAAAAGCCTGATCTCATTTTCCTGTTTCTTAACTCTTCTCTCTAATTCTTTCCTAGTAGCCATTGTCTTGCCTCCTATTAGCAAATTAAAGAACTACTTTTGATTAAAAAAGCTTATCAACTTTATATAAAAAATACAAGATTATTTCTGACCGTTATATACTGAGAGAACTTCCGCCGCCGAAAGAGCTCTGTTATATATAGCCACTTCATCCATAGTTCCATTCATAATAGATTGTCCATCAACATAAAAATCAACCTTATATGTAGAATGATTAAATGTAACGCTTACGTAATGCCAATTCGTATCTGATATTGTAATGGATGAAGCGGCCCAAGTCCCATTATAAAATCTGATATTAGAAGTGTTATTAAGATCAAAAATCCAGCCGTAAGCACCACCGCCGTATGTACTAATAAAATCCTCTTCGGAATTGGTCGCATTTGCCTTTTTAATCCATTTTTCCCGGACCTGCAGCCACAACTCTGCCCTTTAATTGAATTTATTATTTTTAATACGACTGGAATTACAGCTAATTTTATCGTCTTAGCAGTACATCGTCAATAATATAAAAAATTACAGAAATACTATATAAAACAATCTTAGATCCATTTCTTTAAAAAAAGCCGATAAAAAATTAATTAGCCATTCCATAGCTATTAATTTGATTTAAAGTCAGCGCCGCATTAAACCAGGCCATTTTTTTAACTGTCATATCTACGCCATACACATTTGAATAGCCCGTTACATATTCACCATAATAACCGCCTAAGTAAAACATTCCATTTGAAATAGAATAGTTTGCGCCAGTGTAAGTGGCATACAATGTTCCATTAAGATAAGTGTTTAATGTTTGGCTTGAACTGTCGTAAGTTACAACTATTTTTACAAGAGTATTGGCTGAAAATCTTGCTACATTACTGCAGCTCGAACCCGGAAAATTAAGCATAAAAGTATTATTATCTGTTAAACCAGAACATTGAGTAGAAGAATGGTTCCAGCGAATTAACGGTTGGAATATACTCGGACTACCGAATGTCCACATGTAAACATTTCCGTCCCCGCTTCCGCTTCCCGCACTACCAAAAGATCCGTAATAATACATAGTCCAACTAGTTGATGTTAAGCCGGTTGCGTTCATTAAATGATTGGTTTGGGGAATGAATAAACCGTTACCGCTCCAAGACGGAGAAGTAGCATTTGTAGTCAAATCCAAACTTCCTACAGAATCGTGAGCTGTCGCACCGGAGCCTTCATCCATCTTCCAGTAGTGTAATATTGTCGGTGCGCTAGCAATCGGATCCGGCGCCACACAAGCACTGGTCACAAAACTCTGACAATTAGCATTGCAAGATAAAGTTCCAGTGTAT
>JAJYZL010000062.1 GCA_021799965.1 bacterium
CTTCCGGATTGTACTTATTACTTCCGAGCATTTCGGTTGCTTGACTGTAAAGAGTATCGGCTTTTTTACTATCATACTCTGCCTGGATTTGTTTCGGATCGCTTATAAATCCATGTTCAACCATCCAACTACGTAGTTGCTCATAACCTTTTTTAACGGCGTCTAAGATTCCTTCCTGGAGTTTTGCAGACCGACTCATATCTTCCCAAAATTTTGCCGACATCTCTTGGGCTGTTAAGATTGTTTTCTTAAAGTTCTCCGCGGCTGATAAATTTTGTTCTCTTATTAGTTGTTGATTTTTCTCATAATCGGTAGCAGATATAGAAGCATCTGCAAACATTTTCTTAATTTCTTCTGCGGATTGTTTAGATGGTTCCGACATCATTTTTAAGATGTCACTCATTCCTAATTCTTGATATGTTTCGGAAGTAACATTTCCATTTTTATCTTTAACTTGTCCAGTTACGACATCTATTTTTTCACCAGCTATCATTCTAGCTAGCTTAATCCTTGATTCGGGATTCATGTCTGAGCTATAATTATATAACGCGGCTTCGGCTCCCTTTTCATTTCCAGCAAAATCTTTTCCCCATGTTTCCATAATATTTTTAAAGTTCTCGGGATCCCAAAAGCCTCTGGTCTTATTTGCGAGATATCCCTTTTCTCCGAACATTCCGTTTTGCCCTAAAGCCTGATAAAGCATTGCTTCTTGTGCTGGTGAATTTGCGGATCCCAAAGTTGACAAGCTTTGTAATGTTTGCGATCCTAAATCTCCCATACGTCCTAACGGGTTGTTTACTCCCAAAAGAAGTTCTGGAAGTCTTCCAAATTCAATGGCAGTTTTACTATCAACGCCTAAGGTGAGTTGCTTCATCTGAATTTCTTTGATAGCCTCTAAGACATCAATTATTCTCTTATTATCAGCGTCTTTACCAAACTCCTGCTTTGTCATTTGCTCAACTGAGGTAAGATATTGTGCGTTATAGTTTTGTCCCCCTAACCTTTGCACAACATTAAACTGTGCTAAGTCTTCCGGGTTTAGTCCGGTTGACCTGCCAAATGCTATCTGTTCTTTTTCTAATCCGGTATCTTCTCTGCCTAATCCCTCAGCAAGTGCTGACCTCATTTTTAGATATCTATCAGCATCATATCCCAAATATCCTCCCGGATCTCTCATATTGTTGCCAAAGCGGATACCCATCTGACGTGCAGCGATTTCGTAAGGGCGCGCTCCTTCGACTAATCCCGCAGCTGCTCCATAACTCTGGTTGAGATATTTTAATTGCTCTTGAGTTTCTGCTTGCTCTGGAATATTGGATAACTCCGCTATTCCCCCTCCTGCCATTTTGCCGAAATATCCGCCTGCCAACGCACCTAATGGACCAGCTCCGGGAATTAACGCTCCTATTACTCCGCCGGCAAGTTCTCCATAAAGCTGATAATCCCTAGTTCTTTCGGTTACATCCTTATAGGTCTCAAAAGCTGTTCTTTCGCTGAACATTGACATCGGGGAAGTTAAATCAAACGCCGTCTTGCCTCTGGCTGCTATTTGTGCCGTCGTTGTCAGGTAACTAAGTGTTTGTGTTATTGCTTCGCCTCCTAAGGCAAAGGCTCCCATCTTTTGGAACTGCTGGAAGAAACTTAGTGTCTCTTCATGTGCATCCTTCGCGCTTTTGCTTACGTCGTTGATACTTGTGGAAAGTGCAATAAATTTATTTTTAACCTCATCAATGTTCGCACCTACATCATCCTTGCTTGCGCTTATAGTTGCCCTTATCATTTCAAGGTGCTCTTGGTCGGGATGGAGAAAACTTAATGCATCAGTAGTGAGATTTGTGCCGACTTCATCAGTGGCAGACTTTATTCGTTCAAATTTTCTTAAATATTTACCTATCTGGCTCTTTGTGAGTTTTCCCGCTGAAAGATCTACGTTTAAATCCTGGAGTGTTTCATTGATTCTATCGTTAAGCGGTTCATAAAGTCCTTGATTATATCTCAGCCATTCTCCCGCATCTTTAGCTTGCTGTGGGTTTAATGTCTTCAGGAATTCCGGGGAAGATACTACATCGCTTATATTCTGCCCCATTTTATTGGGAATATCTTTAAGCGATTGTTCGAGCCCTGATCTCTTGAGAAACTCTTGTGTTTGTTCAATTAAGAGTATCTGCGAAGGCGTTAATGCTGCCTGGGTGTTTTGCCCCGGGGTTTCCGTGGATTGCACACCAGGAAGAACAGGTATCCCGGCTCCTGGATTTGCTCGACCGGTGCCATCCTGGCCGATTATGTTATTTAAGTTCTGCTCAAGCTCGTTTACTCCCTCGATTTGTGGAAGTATCCTAGCGCGAATATTAAAACCAATATCGGAGTCATTCATAATTGTACTACCTGTATATTCTTTAGAGCCTCTTGGATGGCAATATTCTGTTCATGATCATAGTTCGGATTCATTATTCTGCCGCGTTCTATCTCTTCTTTGACCGGATCGGAAGCATATTCATTGATATAATTATCAAGTAATTCATCTAAAAATTCCTCCATAATATCTTCCTCTGTTGCGGTTAAATATCTTGCATCTGTTATGCTAAGTTGATATTTTTTCTTAAACCATTTCTTCAAATCGGCTTTTTGAGTTGTAACTTTTTCTTGGAATTCTTGATCGACAATCCTTTTATAATTGTCTAAAGATATTAGCCTCTTTAATTTTTGGATTTTTTTTTATACTCATCTCGTTGCGCTCTTACGGCAAATACAATCTGCCTAAGCTCACTTTCCGATTGAGTATAAAAATCATAGTTCTCGGGTTTTTCCACACACATAACTTTGAGAAAAGCATAATCACTAATCATTTCATATTCCCGCTGAAGAGTAGAAAAGACTAAATAATCATCATCACCATGCAGTTCATTGAAAAGTTTAGCAAAACTTTCTAAATTATCCTTATCATCAGCAAGTTTACGTAACTCTGCTTGCTTTTCTTTTAATACCTTCTCGCCAAATATTTTTTTTTGCTTCTCGAGATGTCGGTCAAAAGCCCTAGCTATCGATATGTCAAACTCCGAAAGTTTCTCCACTCCACCTAGGAGAAAAGCAATTTCACTTCTCATCCTAAGTTCTTCCTGTATGTTAGGCTTGAGAAAAAATTTAAATGATTTATCATCTACCGTTATACTAATTGTTTCCCGTTCAACCATATTCTATCAGTCGCCTTTCGTATAAAGTTTATCCCCGTTTATCTCCATACAATAAACGGGGATTTTTTACAAACTATTTAATTGCCGCTGGATATGCTGCATTCTGTCCCGCTTGGGCATTGGCAAGACCGGGATTTGCCTGTAACCACTGTAATCCGGTTAATCTTTCGCGGTATATTAATTGCGCATTACGAAGATAAAGTGACTGTGCATTCCAATTGCCACTTTGCCCACCAATTTTTACACCTTGAAATACATCCAATATTAATCCTTGCAACTTCGGATCTTCGTGCAGAGCGATCCTTACCATTACACTCAATTCGGTTAGATTCACTAATTCACGAATTGTTGGCATATTATCGTTCAAGTTCATAAAAAACAATGTTGCGATTTGGATTTGCCCGGGAGGCATTAAGCCTGTGACTATTTCTAAAGATTTTCTCTGCGCCCATTCCAATACTGGAGTTTGCTGATAATTTTCATTAAACGAAAATCCAGTACCTCGCGCTACTAAATTAGTAGCTGGTGTTGCTGAGCTATCTAACACTAAACATTCAAGCTGGCTGCCTGAAAGCGCCTTATAGTAAACATCAGAATTGCTGATATTGCCTACTTTTATTGGCGCAAGTAATTTTTCACCATAAGCCATTTTTAATCTCCTATATTATCTATTTATTTACTTATCTATTTATTTATATGTTAATTATTAATCAAAACCTTAAGGGTAAACCCTACGTAATCAACACCTTGAAGAGGTATTATTTGTGGTTCTGTTATAACTGCATTACCTTGTTGATATGCCGCTAACATCTGTGCACCCGTGATAAAGCCATCATTCTGATACGTGCTTAAGATGGCCAATCCCTGAACACTCGCAACTGTTGCATCGTAACCATCCGCACCCACTCCAAGCGCCATTTGATTCTTATACCCTTCATATACAAAATCTACGATCTGTCTTTGCATCGTAAGGTAAGTTTTCTTATCGGTTTGATTCCATTCGGTTGATTGATACTGGTAAGTGTTAATGGCCTGCACAACATAGAAGCCATCTTTACCAGTTCCGACCACCAAAACTCCGTTAGCCAGATACTG
>JAJYZL010000063.1 GCA_021799965.1 bacterium
TCAACCGCAATTTTTTATTTACCATTGATGAGTTGAAGAAAAGTAGTAAAATGGTAAAGGTAGCTCAGTTGAAAGACGGCGAAATTTATACAATTGCGAAAAAATAATTCTTTAGAGCTACAAGCGCTTAATAAAGCAACTGTCTAAATAAGTGTAGCTTTATAATGACAAGCAAAATGAACTACCCCGCCTCTTAAAACTCATATATTGAAAAACCCATAAGTAATAAAAAGTAATTCAAATGTTCGATTTTGATCACTAAGTACTACCAATTCCGGATTTTCAAATAAAAATATTGTTAAGCCGGCAGAAAGACAGATAGTCATCGAGCGAAGCTTTGATGCTCATCGTGAGTTGGTGTTCAAGGCTTATACAAATCCAAATCACATTCCTGAGTGGTGGGGACCGGAAAATCTTACTACTGTTGTAGAAAGTATGGAATTGAAAGTGGGCGGCGTTTGGCGTTTTATACAGAAGGATTCTGCAGGAAAGGAATACGCATTCAGCGGTGTATACCATGAAATCGTATTCCCTTCCCGCTTAGTATTCTCATTTGTATGTCTATATTTAACAATAGTTATAGGGTTTATATCATTGGGAATGGAATAATATTTTGCTCAAAATCATATAGTAGATTTTAACTTGATTTAGAGGATATTGTTTAAAATAGCAATACCTTGCAACTTTTTTCATTACAAGGTATTACCAAATTACCATCTTCTTATACCACTCGGACATTTTAGGTACAATTCAGAGGAGGTTTATTCAATGTTCCTTACTAAAGATAACAACTCGCCTTATTACCAGGTAGTTTATTTTGTTGACGGCATATGTACCTCGTAGCCTTACTTTATTTCAAAATAACCTATAACTATCCAAGGAGGATTTATTACCATCGAAAACAATCAGTTTGGCTACCCTGGCATTTCCTTTATTCGCTTTTGTTATACTTCTTACAATCGAATCTGAGTGTCTTGCCGTAATTATTACTAAAAATGTCTTAATCATTATTTTTAGGTCAAGAGATAACGATTTATTTTGCTCATAGTATTCATCTTCCGCCAATAAGTTTTCCTCGCCTAAATCTCTTTTGCCATATACCTGCCAGTAACCGGTTATACCTGGTTTAGAACAGACTCTATTTCTTCGTTCATAATGCTGCGGCTGGTTCCTTTTCATTATTTGTAAATCTTGAACGTTAAGCGGACGAGGACCAACTAACGACATTTCCCCTCTTAACACATTTATTATCTGAGGCAATTCATCTATTCCTGTTTTCCTCAAGTACCGGCAAAATGATGGTACATAATCTTCGTATTCCTCCTTATTAAATACCTTAACTGATTTCTTTTTCAACTCATTAAATGACTTTGAATTCTTAATCGTTCTTATCTTAATTATTTTTATACCACTCTTCGACAAGTGAATTTTTCTTTCTTGTGTCAGCAGAGGTGAATCATCCGTAACTATATATACTATTAAAAGTATTACTGCAATTAACGGAATACAAATTATTATTATTAACGAAGATATTAATACATCTAAGAATCTTTTCACATCAGTCCATGGTATGCAACATTTAGATAATAGAGTAACCTTGAAGGTCTGAGCCTGCAACCTTCAAGGCTTTGGAAATTATTTAAGAAGCAATAACTTCTTTATCGATACAAACCCATTTGTCTGCATCCTAAAAAAATAAATTCCGCTTGCAAGATTGCTTGCATTAAACTCTACCTGATGATATCCGGCAGTCATTTCTTCGTTTACTAAAGTTGCTACTTTTTGACCTATAGTATTATATACTTCCAATGTTACTTTCGTATCGGATGGCAATCCAAATTTTATTGTTGTACTCGGGTTAAACGGATTCGGATAATTCTGCTCTAATGAAAATCGCGTAGGCAACGAATTTACCGTTACGATAGAAGAATACTTAAAAGCGCCATCGTTATCTATTTGTTTTAATCTGTACTGAACATTTCCGCTTAATGGGCTCTCATCCACATAAGAATAATTCTTCGGAGAGTTGCTGTTGCCGCTGCCTTTTACAAATCCAATTTTTTCCCAACGAAGATTCTGACTACTGATTTCTGTCTTCTGACTTCTTTCAATATCAAATCCATAGTTATTAACTTCAGTTGCTGTTTGCCATTGCAATTCTACCTTATCACCGAGATTATTTGATGTAAAGGTAGTTAGTTCAACCGGCAGAGGTGGAGTGGATATCGTCTCAAAGCTCTTCTCATCACTTACGAAATAGTTCAAAGGAGAGAGGCTTGATCCGGAAACACGATAGTAATATGTAGTTGTTTCGGTAAGCCCGCTCAGCGCGGCTGAAACTGATGTTACCGTGTCTCCATCGACAGTCGAAGGAGATGCGCTTACACTGTCGGTATAAACTCCCGAAGTTGTCCCATATAGGAATCTTACTGTCGTGCTCACATTCCAAGGATATATGCTGCCGTTCAATGTAGCGGATGTATCGCTGATGCTTGCTGCCGCCGCTTATCGCATTTCTCACGCTTCCGTTTGTGCCGAATGTATTGTCGAGCGTTCCATTGGTATTGCACCGCGCTAAGGCAAAGGCAACATAGCCTGAACTATTACGCGAATATCCAGCGGCAACTATCTTGCCATCGGACTGAATGGCGACAGAATTTGCTTGATCACTAAAGCCGCCGCTGATCGTAGTCCTCACGCTTCCGTTTGTGCCGAATGTACTATCAAGTGTTCCATCGCTATTGTACCGCGCTATGGCAAAGGCATAATTCCCTGAAGCATCAGACGAAATTCCAGCGGCAACTATCTTGCCATCGGATTGTATAGCGACAGAATTAGCTACGTCATATTGTCCATTGCCCCCGCTGATCGAATTCCTTACGCTTCCGTTTGTGCCAAAGGTATTATCAAGCGTTCCATTGCTATCGTACCGCGCTACGGCAAAGGCATAATACCCTGACCCTGTAGCAACACGCGAATATCCAGCAGCAACTATCTTGCCGTCGGACTGAATGGCGACAGAATAAGCTTGGTCGTCAAAGCCGCCGCCGCCGCTTATCGCATTCCTCACGCTTCCGTTTGTCCCGAAGGAGTTGTCGGGCGTTCCATCTGTATTGTACCGCGCTATGGCAAAGGCACCATGCCATGAGGCATCATACGAATATCCAGCCGCAACAATCTTACCATCGGACTGGATTGCGACAGAATTTGCTTTGTCAGTAGTGCTGTTGCCTCCGCTTATCGCATTCCTTACGCTTCCGTTTGTCCCGAAGGAGTTGTCGAGAAAAGTCGGCAGAGATGAGGGCGTTTTCTTTCCAGGTGCCGCAGCAACGGATGTCGTTTTGCTCACCGTCCCTTTCGTGGAAAGATTATTTATTTGATGCGGAACCAGATCGAGTTTTCCATGGTGTCTGTCCCATTGCGCAAAAGAAACTGTAGTCATCAAAATTGTTAACAGTAATAAATATGTTTTCATGTTTACTCCTTTGAAGAAAATCATTTTACTTGTTTTTTGTTTATCTCAGTAATTGTTGATTTAACACCCGGATTTTTTGATGAAGCGGAATGTTTGGATTTCTTTGCTTCATTCTTGTTTTCCGTTTGCTTTAATTTTTTTATAAACTTTTTTAAAGCAGCCTTAATTTTAACCTGGTTTTTATTTGTTGATTTTCCCATCTCTAATCATTCGTTTTTTTCTAGGATAAAAATATCATGCGATGTTTAATAATCATTGGGACAAATTGAGACAAGGATGAAAGATGATGATTGATGTAAAACGGATGAAGAGAAAGAATGATTGTGGAAGTTAGCTGTGCGGTTATTAAATATTCATTCAGTAGTCATCCATGGTCATTAGTTTGTTTTTAAATAAAGATGAGAAGGGCAAATTCAATTTAATGATTACCGGCGGATCAATACCGGTTAAGAAATTCTACAAGGTTGTCTTCTGAAGAAAGATTCAATTTATGTTTAAGCCTTACACGGGCTTTACGCACAGCATCATAACTTGAAAATGTTAATGCAGCTATATCTTTATTCTCCATATCCATTTTGAAATAAACACATAGCTTTCGTTCATTAGCTGAAAGACTGGGAAAATCTCTTAAAAGCTTCTGATAATAATCGGAGTGTACTTCTTCAAATCGCTTTTCGTATTCATACCATTTTTCTTCAAAGGATTTGTTTTGGTATTTTGCTATAAAATGTTTCAGCTTGGCAGAATTATCGGCGCTGAAACATTTTATAG
>JAJYZL010000064.1 GCA_021799965.1 bacterium
GGAGAGCCGGATCAAACTCTTCTCCTACCAGTGATTTTCCGCCCAAGGCCTTCATCTTTTGCAAGCCCTGTTTATTTAAAATATTTTCAAGTTGGCTGTAAATTACTTCTATTCCTTTTCTTGCTTCGGGATCTTTGGTTGCTATCAGCGAGAGCTCTAGGCTATCTAGGACGGGGAGCAGTTCTTTGATCAGTTCCGTATTGGAAAACTTAATCATTTCCTGCATCCGCTTCATTTCGTCTTTTTGCATATTCAGGTAATCCGCCTTTGCCCTTTTCCATCCGTTCAGATATTCTTCTTTTTCTTTTTCTAGCTTTGCTATTTTTTCTTCCGTTGGATCAAGCTTGGCTTTTTGCGGTTCCGGCTCGCTTGCCTGGCTATTATTTATTGTGTTTTTATTTTCTTCTTCCATGTTTTATTTTATTTAAATAATTGATATTTTTTGCGTAGTCCATTCTTTTTGGTCCTATTAAGGCAAGATAGAATTTATTGCCGTTTATTTCGTATGAATCAATTATTACTGATAGATGTTCGCTTTCTGTAATCGGACTTTTTTTGCCGATGAACACCTGCGGGGAATCGGACTTTTCTATGACTTGCGGAAGTTTTTCCAGTTTTTCATCCAGCATTTCAAAGTCTTTAGCTATCTGGCAGAAGTCTTCGCGGCTGTTGGTTTCCAGCTGTTCAAAAAGTTCATCCAGGCCGGTTTTGTAGGTTTCTTGTTCTTTGTTGTTGAATCCGGCGCTTAAGAGCTTTGTTTCCTGGGATACTTTGTTTACAAAATTTGACCAGCCGTTATTTCCCATAATGTTTATCATTCTGTTGAAATTGCGGTGGAAATTATTCATAGACTCCAGCATATCCTGCATCACGCGGTTTGCCAGGAATTGATAGCCTTTGTCGGTGGGGACTCTGCCTCCGGAAGTGTGCGGCTGGCTTAAAAATCCGGATTCCGTGAGCGCGTTAAGCTCAGAACGGATGGTTGCGTCTTTTACGCCGAATTTATATTTTGCGGCGATCTGCTTGGAACTGACCGGCTCTCCCTCATTTATGAACTCCTGAATGGCGGCTTCCAATATTTTGTATGATCTGTCGTCGAACATAATACTTCAATTTTAGGCGAGCATTAGCACTCTTGTCAA
The DNA here is from genome assembly GCA_021799965.1 of bacterium. Lineage (GTDB taxonomy): Bacteria > Patescibacteriota > Minisyncoccia > UBA6257 > 02-FULL-45-10c > JAHILT01. The sequence goes on from JAJYZL010000064.1 coordinate 1,143, forward strand.
GAGAGTGCTAATGGTTCGGCAAGCTCACCATAAGATACAGTTCTTATTATTAAAAAGTATTTAAAAATTAATTTTTTGTTGCCAGTTGTCCGCAGGCGCCTTCAATGTCTTGTCCGAATTCTTGTCTTTGAGTAACAGTTATGCCGGCATTTTCCAAAATTTCTTTGAATTTTTTAATCCGCGAAGCAGGGGAGGGATCATATATTCCTGTCGGATTGTAGGCGATCAAATTTACAAAATAAAGCGGCTTTTTCATAAGCCCGATCAATTCTTTAGCGTGTTCGTCTGAATCGTTCACGCCTTTGAGCATCAGGTATTCGAACATTACGCGGCGGTTAGTTTTTTTAATATATTTATCCACCGCTTTTAATATTTTCTCGATCGGATAGTTTTTGTTGGCCGGCATTATTTCTGAGCGGGTTTTATTGTCCGGCGCGTGAAGAGAAATGGCTAAATTTATCTGCAGTTCTTCATTTTCCAATCTTTCTATTCCTTCAACTACTCCGACCGTGGATATGGAAATATGCCTGGCGCCCAAATTGAATCCATTTTTATCGTTTAATATTTTTATGGCGGTCATTACGTTCTTATAGTTCATAAACGGCTCTCCCATGCCCATAAAAACAACGTTGGTTATTTTTTCATTTACCTTTTTCAGGTAGCGGGCAAAAAATAATATTTGCTCCAGGATTTCCCAGATTTCAAGATTTCTTTTAAATCCCATTCTTCCGGTGGCGCAAAAAGAGCAGGCCATCGGACAGCCGACCTGCGAGGAAACGCATATCGTGTTTCGGGTGTCTTCATGGCGCATTAAAACGGCTTCAACTTTTAAGCCGTCTTCCAAAGCGATAAGGGTTTTTATCGTGTTTTTGTCTTTTGATACAAAAGTTTCTGCCGATATTTCTATCGGAAACTCTTCATCTAATTTCTTTCTTATGTTTAACGGCAGTCCAATAGCTTCTTGCCAATTATTGATCAGTCCCTGGAAGAGACTTTTTTCGGCTTGTTCCAGGCGATATTTTGGCTGATCTTTCAATAACTCACGTATTTCTTTGAAATCCATTAAGAAATTTTACTATTTGAGCGGATTTGGAGCAAGGATGGCTGGATCAATATATTGGAACCTTTATAATAGTCGGTTATAGTTAGGATTGGATAATTAAAAGAATGCGGGAATAAATTAAATGACAATAAAATATAAATTACGGATTGAAGAAAAAGATTTTTTTAAAGTTTGCGATCTGTATAAGATGAGCGGGTGGTGGAAAAAATCTTGTTCATTTGAACAGATTTCTAAGCTTATGTCCGGAAGCTTTTGCTTTGTAACCGCCTGGAAAGGGGATGAGTTGGCCGGTATGGGACGTGTTCTTTCGGATGGATTTAATGATGCTTATATTCAAGATATATTTGTACAGGAAAAATACCGTAAAAAGGGAATTGCTACAGGCATCGTAAACGAGTTATTAAATTATTGTATTTCCAAAAATATTCAATGGATCGCGTTAATCGCCGCTCCAGGCAGCGTTAGCGTTTATGAAAAAACCGGTTTTGAAAAAATGACCGGATACACGCCGATGCAATTCAAGAAAAAAAATAAATAGACCCCGCATATTAAATGAAGGACATATTATTCAAAAACGTTTCAATGGAAGACAGGGAGACTATCGAGCTGTATTTATCAAAATACTGCGAGTCTTGTCTTTCAATTTTTACTTTTTCCAGTTTTATGGCATGGGAAAAAATTTATAAATATCAATGGGCGGTTTCGGATGACACTTTGCTTTTAAAATTTGTAATGCCGGAAAATAATAAAGAATGCTTCGTGCAGCCTATCGGCAGATTTCCTTTAGATTTGCAGAATAAAATAATCAAATACGCACAATCGCTGGATTATGAATTGGAAATATATAGCGTCTCAGATACTTTTATTGAAAAATTCAAGGACTTTGCTTCGTTCTTTAAATTAACAGAGCGTCGCGATATGGATAATTATATTTATTTGGCAGAAGACTTAGCGGCACTTAACGGAAGGAAATATCAGCCCAAAAGAAATTTGTTGAGCCAATTGGAAAAGAATTATAGTTGGATAAGCGAATCGATTTCGCCAGAGAATATTCCGGATTGTCTTGCCGTGGTCTCCGATATTTACGGCAAACAAGAATTGATTGAAAATTTATTTCTTTCTCAGGAACTGGAATCGCTGGATTTTGTTTTAAAGAATTTTTTAAAATTGAAAGAAGAGGGCATGTTGATACGTATTGATGGCAAGCCGGCAGCCTTCTCTATATATGAACGTTTAAACTCATCTATATGCGCAGTTCACTATGAAAAAGCCAAGAAAGATTACAGGGGTTTGTATCAATTGATTAACAGAGAGACGGCCAAAGTTATTTTATCTAAAGGTTATAAATATATTAACAGGGAAGAGGACTTGGGAATTGAGGGTCTTAGAAAAGCCAAACTTTCATATTATCCAGTTGAGATGTGTCCGGCTCATGTGTTAGTTTTTAAGAAATAAAAATGGCAAACAACGAGAGGGAATTTATATTGATAAGCAAAAAAGATGAAGCGGAAAATATAGTTTCGCTTTTTTTTGAACCGACAGACGAGCTGAGTTTTGATTTCACCGCCGGCCAATATGTAAGCGTGATAATCCCTTCTGTTTCTAGTCCGTCAAAATGCTACACCATCTCAAGCGCGCCGAAAGAAAAACTTGTGTGTCTTACCGTTAAAAGGCAGGGGATTTTTTCTTCGGCTCTGATAGATCTAAAAATCGGCAATAAGTTGGTTTTTGAGGGGCCCTATGGCCGTTTTTATCCGGAAGAAAATTTTGATGATTTGGTATTCATTGCCGCAGGAATAGGAATAACCCCGTTTTTTAGCATAATAAAAGATCGGCTTGGCTCCGATGCAGGACCGCGAATAACTTTGTTGTACAGCAGCAAAACGGTTTCCGAAACCGCTTTCTTTAATGAATTAAATAAATTAGCGGAAAATAAAAAATTAGATAAATTGGTTTATTTTCTAACTCAAGAAAATCATCTTCCGGAGCCGGGGCGGGTCGGGGAATATTCACGGATAAATAAAGA
>JAJYZL010000065.1 GCA_021799965.1 bacterium
AAATCCCACTGCTGTTTACAAACTTTACACGCCTTCACGAATTTCGTGCTCAGGGTAATGGTTTGGGTCTATCAATAGTAAAGAGAATTATTGATAAGCTCGGCGGCAAGGCAGGAGTTGAAAGTGAAGTAGGAAAAGGGAGCCTGTTCTATTTCATATTGCCAAAGACACCAATTTAGAAAACAGAGATGTCATCTTCCCCTGAACTATGACATCTCTGATAATAATTACTTAATCATAACCATCTTCTTCACATCAGAATAGATATTTCTGCCGGAGTTTGATGCGGCTTCGATTCTGTAAATGTAAACACCGGACGCAAGATTTGCGGCATTCCAAACAACCTCATGGTAACCGGCATTTTCAATATTGTTAATTAACTCGGCGATGCGCTGCCCAAGAATATTATAAATATCCAATTTCACTTTGCTGTCAAACGGCAACGCAAATCTGATAACCGTAGAAGGATTAAATGGATTCGGATAATTCTGATAAAGAGTAAATGAAGTGGGAATATTTTTAGGATTTTCTTTTACCTCGGTTAATTGAGTATTTGATAAAACTAAAATCTGCGCACTTGTTGCCGGTAATGTTACCTGGTAATTTCTTAACGCAGTTCCTGAAACAGGATAGGAAATCTGGTTAAGCTCATCATTCAGATAATACGAAGAGGTAGAATCAAATACGAGTTTATTAAGGGGCACAGAAATATTTGTCGTTTGCGAAGAGGAGCTAAAATTAATATTTACAATCACATCATTATTTCCGCTTGTTCTTAAGTAGGAATACACCTTAACAGGCGCGGTGTTAGCAATACGCAGATAATCTCCTTTTGTAAGAGCGGGATTGTCTTTTCTAATATTAATCAGCTTAGTATAGAATGGGCGAAGAGTATAGGGATCTGCCCAGTTAATATTTCCGCGGTAGGTAAGTTCGCCTACTTCCTGTCCCGCATACAATTCAGGAACTCCGGGAGCAGTTAACAAAAGATCAGCCGCAGCTTTGGTATCTGCAATCCCGAACTGGTTAATAAATCTCTGCTCGTCTTGGTTCTCCAGATATCTGAACTGAGTAGCGTTAGGGGGAAACTGATTATTGTTTAGATAAAAATCAGTCGTCGAATCAAGTTGATTTATATTACCCGTGCCGTTAAAGATACCTTTCATCTGTGCGAACCAATTCCAATCATAAGCAGCATCAAACTTAGCATTAAAATACTGCGGTTTAGAGGCGTCGGCTTCGCCGAGTAAAAAGATATCCGGTTTTATAGCTTTAAGTTGAGAGCGAAAAGCTTGCCAGAAAGCAGGTCCAGAGGGACGTAAATCATTCACTCCCCAAGCTACGTCGCACCTGAAGCCATCGATATTGAAATTCTCTAACCAATATCTTGCCATGCGCAAAAGGTATTCTCTTGTAGTGGCAGCTTCATAATTAATTGAAGGCAAATCTACCCAGGTTGCGTAATATTCATAGTTATTATTTTGATCCCATTCATAGAATGGATAATAAGGAGAGTATTGTTTGTATTTGTTTGCATCAAGCATGAAAGGATGGAGGTCTGAAGTATGATTAACTACATAATCCATAATGACTCTTATTCCGTATTGATGGGCTGTATGCACAAGGTTTTTGAAGTCAGCTTTTGTTCCATACTGCGGTAGAATTCCATAATAATCAGTAATTGCATAGCCGGGGTTATCGGGTCCGAGATTTCCGGTTGTCGGATGGATGGGAAGCAGCCAAATGCAATTTACCCCAAGACTTTGAAGCTGCTGCAATTGAGCAGTAAGCGCATTTATAGTTCCGGATGGGCTAAGAGTTCTTAGAAAGACGCAATAAATTACTGCGCTATCGACCCAGGCAGGGTGCCATTCGCTCATGTTAGGATAATAGGCTGAATCACCAACAACAAAAACACTTCGAGCCCAACCTGTATCCTGCGCGGAGTTAACGGCTTTTAGAGTAAAATAATACTCGCCCTTAGCTGGGGGTGCTGAAAAAGTAATCGATTGACTTGCCGGATTCGATATATTTATTTGTGCTGGATTGCCTGCATCCTGAGTCCAGTAGTAACTTAGCGCCGTTCTGTCAGGATCGATTGTACTATCGCCGTTCATTGTAACAGTATTTTGGTAAACCGAAGTATTTATTTTAACAAGCGGGATATGGTTAACGATATAATTATAAACTATAGTTTGACTGCTGCTAATTCCGTTACTTCCAAAAGGCGCTGATGCCATAATATTATTATTTCCTTCTTTTAGAGTAACAAGAAAATGAAATTTCTGATCAGAACCTGTAGTTGAAGTATAAGCAGAATCGTTAACATTTAGATTTACAGTTGAACCTGCAGGTTCTCCTACATAACCGTAAACGGAGACGGTATCGTAATAAAGAGGACCGCCATTAGCATAAATTTGGACTGAGGGAGCTTGACCAAGAAGCGAATCAATATCAGAAGGCATAATGCCAATATAACCACGTTGATTGCTTCCTATAACCGCTTCGGTGGGTCCGCCTATTTGCGCGGCTGAACTATAATTTGCTAAAAGCCTTTCCTGAATTTGCGAGTCAGAGAAAAACGCAGCATCATAAACCAAAGGATTATTTGGATAACCTGCACCGGCTTCTTCAGGCCCAGGATTTACTGCTCCGTTTTGATTTTTCAGATAGGAGTATGCGCCGAAGTACCAGGTTTTGTTATATGTTCCCATAATATTTTGAAGCGCCGAAAGAGGAAGAGTAAATTTAAACTCCCCATTAGCTGCCTCTGTAGAATCCATATTAATTTTTAATGATGATTGAATAGGATTACTTGACGTAAGCAAATCATTTTCTGAAGAAGAATCATAGTAAGCGGAATTCGGCTCTGACAATATTGCAAACACACCCCTACCGTTCCACTCCGGAATTTTGAGATTTATATTTTGCGGAGCTTCAACATAAGTTCCATCAAGCGTATTTACAATACCGAAGCCGACTCTAGTGTATTTAGAAATTTTGCCCATTTTAATCGCAAACATTAAAGAATCTTTTCCAGAAGTGGTGGTAATGTCTATCGATTTAATATCGGCAGAACCGGAATCAATACCGGTGGGATAAGTGTATGTACCTGGACCAACATCATCGTTATCACCGTCGACATAATGATAACCGCTGCTAGAAGGATAGACACCGAATACATAAGTTACGGGCGGAGCCGCTCTGCCGGACAAATCTTTTCCGAAAAATCTTACCACATGTCTGCCGATAGATGGGTTTGCGATTGACAAGCTAATATTTATTTGAGTTCCTGAAAAAGTTCTTGTTATTGAAGCTGCTACTCCATCGACCGTAGCATATACAGATGAAAAATCAAGAAATCCTTTTAAGTCACTTTGCATTAATGCAGTTGAAATATTTACTGATGAAACAGGGTAATTAAAAATTTTTCCCGAGGCTGATGAAAGACTACCGAACCTTGGAAGTGAATCGACTGCAGCAGTAGCAATTGTTTCATGGTTAATAGATAAATTAGGATTATCGGGGTCGTTTGTATAAAGTCCGCCATTTATAACATAGACATATTCAAACGATTGTCCAAGGGTAAGATTTGTCTTAAAGGAATATACACCACTGCCAGTTGAATCAATTAAAGGATCAGCTCCGAAAGAATTGAATGATGATTTTACGGAAACATTCGATATCGTCCCAAGGAATTTGAAGTTTGGACTTTTCGAATCAAATTGAAAAGTATAGGGAGCTGCAAGAATACTGCTTCCGCTTACTGTGAAAGTTGTGGTCAACGATGTAGAATCACCGGCAGTTGTATAAACAAGCAAATCAGCAGTGTGGCTAGCAGCAGAAAGAGAAGTAGGCGGTGTATATGATAGCACTCGAGTTGTCGTATCGAAATATTGCTGAGGATTTGAAACCGGTGAACCGTCTACTGTAAAAACCATTTTTGAAAGATCAAGTTTATCTTTATTCGCCCAGGAAATATTAGCTCTTATAGTCGGTCTGGTATTTATAATCGTAGTCCCCGTCATAGGTAAAAAATAATAGATCATGGGGCTTTTAACATTGATGACTGAATTATTAAAATTCGAGCTGATCTTTGGATTAAGGGGATCGGAATAATAATTAATAACTCCGGTTTGTCCAGCCGTATCTGTGTATGT
>JAJYZL010000066.1 GCA_021799965.1 bacterium
AGCTTATGTGAGTCATGTTTGCGTAGCTTCCGTTTGCTGTATCATAATTGAGGGCTATCTGATTCTAGATAGCATCGATTTTGCTGTTGGTTTCATTCTCCGAAGGGAACAGCCATGTTGTTATAACGACCAAAGCGAAGAAAGCTAATATCACTGTTACTAAGTGAATCTTTGCATACTGTTTTACGTTGTTCAAGAATTCTGTCATTTTATTTTACTCCTAATTTTTCACCAAGTTTATATTTGAACACTATTTTGAAAGCATATTTAATTCTTACAAATAATTTTTCGGTAAGTATTGAGTTAAGCACATCTTTAGCTTCGCATTTAACCTGCCTGCTAATTTCCTTATGAATTTTCTTTGCGTATCTCCTGTTCATATCTTTTATTCCGCATAAGTAAAATCAACGTACTTAAAGCCTCCCACCTTAAACTCTTCATGCGCTGCCGGATTGACAATCACCATTCGGATCTCTGCAGCCGGAGTATATTTTCCGAAAATTGCATTCTCTTCGCATTGATTCCCATCTTTGCCTATCTGCCCGTCGAAGACTCCAGCCAGATGGATACTCTTAGCCGGCTGATTATCATATTCCGAATCTGTTACAGAAATCACTACAAATTTTGCTCTTACCATTTCTTATCTCCTTAAAATTTTGTCCATAAATTTTTATCGAAAATTCTATCTTTAGCAGTTTTATTCGTTCTGATTTCGTTTGATATATTCTGAGGCTCCAGGGCAATACCGAGATCGATTAAGCCTTTGCTTATATCGTCGAGAGTATTTAGTCCTTCTTTTCTTATCGACATTATTGAATCGGGCATTATCTCCCGGTTGCGGCGCATATATATATAGTAGATAGTAAAGTTGTCCGAAAGATTGGTTATAATCCCAGGAACAGTGACAAAGGGGAGAGTATATCTGAATCTCAACGACGGATCAATCTCCTGCTGCGCTTCGTCAGCAGCTTGATTGAACCTGACGACTATCAGATCATTTGGATCCGTTAAGTCAATTTCTTCATCAGCTCTGACTTCGTCATTAAGCAGCTGAATGAGAGTAGTCTGATTCATCTTTCTGCTAACACTATCGATCGTTGAGTATGGCATTTGAATTTAATTATTTACTTTAAAAAATGGGTAGCTTCCGTTTAGTTTACTTTAAACCCGTCCCTCATGTGGTATCACTATTCTTTCCATGATGTCATCGGCCTTAAAAACCTAACCGCTCGGCGAAACGTAAGAAACTACCCTGCGGACTATTTGATTTATATAGGGTTTGTAGCGGAGACAAGACTCGAACTTGCAATCTTCTGGGTATGGGCCAGACGAGGTGCCACTCCTCCACTCCGCGATGTCAAATTTTCTAAGAACATTTGGCGGGCATTACCCCGCCAAATAATTTATCAACCAACTGACTAAAGCACCTTCGCATAAATATTAGCAGCAGGCTCGTTGAAGGTCGGAAGAGGATGAGACTCGACCAAGAGCCAAAGCCCTGAGGGATCTTTCTCAATCCAGTCTTTACTGAAGTATTGAGCCACGACGGTACCGGCTTCAAGATCTTCTACGCCTGCAAACTGTAGTCTATGATCTGCGTTTGGAGAGACTAAAGAGACATAGCCGTCAGGTATTAGTGATTGCTGATTTCCGTCTTTGTCAATATAGATGCCGTCATATACGTAGTAATCGACTCCGTCAACAGTAGCTCTTTTTTCAGCTCCGGCGTTGATGTTAGATTGTTCGGTGTTTATTTGTCCAATATTTATTTTCCATTTATCCAAAAATGTCTGGACGTCGGTTGTTGCGATCCATGCTTCGTAAGTTGTAGAGTTCATTATTGCGACAGTGGGGATTTTCCCGCTTGCCTTTTGCGCAATTGTTTTCCAGGATCTCATATCCTTAGTAGGTTTCGCAGTAGCCGAAGTTGACCACAGGACAGCAGCAGTAGGTTTATTTGCTGAAGGCATCGAAAAATCAATTGAGAATGTTCCATCGTCCTGGGCGATTGAATAAGCGCCGCTGAGGCCTTTGCAACAGAGGAACTCAACCGTTCTGTCGATAATGTCCTTTAAATCTTTTTGCTCTCTAGCCATGCGATCCTGCCTTGCTTGCTGGATTGGATCATTTCCGGCAATACCTCCGGGAACAAACATTTGAGCATCAGCTCCGCGTGTATAGAACAGATCGGAAGGTCGTAGAAATTTCTTTAATCTTATTTGGGGAGGTTCGACAATATTAGCTTTCTGCCCTAAATTGCCGATTACTCTCGCGGGATTTCCGCGTTTAACAAAAGGAGCAACTTTCTGCCCGCCGACTATTACGTCAACCATTACGGTTTTCGTTGCATTCGTTTCCACTCGTCCGAAAAGAAGATTCTTAACAAACTGAGGTACTGGTTTCATCTGGTTGACCGCTGTGGTCAATGTCTGAAAGCCAAAGGGATTTATGGTAATCATTTTTTTCTCCGTTAATTAATCTTATACTTTACTAAAACTAAATTTCTCAAACTCAAATTTTCGATAACCCCGGCGGAGCAAAAACGAAACTTAATAAACGTTCTTACTCCGCCTCTGGTGAGGTGATGAACAAACTATAAATCGGTCCCGATAAATATCGGAGAGCCTTCAAAATCAACACCGGCAGCAGCGTCATAACCGGTTAAAGCGGCAGAATTAAAATGACCGCTTGCGTAAGCAATAGAGTTAACGTCAGCCAAGGTTGCATCGTCAGCGTCTTCACTTAAAACCAATTTTGCGACTTCGGTACCATCAACTTTCGTGTCATCGTAAGGCGCATATTTGCCGCTTGCAGTAACCTTACCAAGCACAGTTCCTTTCACTAATAATCCGCTTCCGGATGCTATGACAACAGGCTTTACCACTCGCGGGAAATCTCCCGCAAATAGCTGGACAATACTATTGTCTTGAGTCATTGCTAAATCCATTTTTCTTTTTCCTTCTATTTAATTTTTGGATCTTGATTTATAAATATTTTTTAACAATCAGAATTCTTAAGCCTTTTATCTGTTTACAGCGTCAGCCATTTGCTTTGCGGTAGATAGATAATCCGGAGTTCCTGCTTTGCCTGCGCTCGCATTTGTCGCCAGCTCACTAAGCTCGATAACATCTGGAGAATTTTTAATTTGCTCTTTTGCAAACTCGAAAGCGTCAAGCTGTATTTTCGTATTATCCGGAGCGGAAAACTCGATTACTCCTTTTTCTTTCTGTGCCATGAGGAACTGAACTGTTTTCTCTTTGTCGGCAGGTTTAATTTTTAACTTCACTTCATCGCTTTCGCAGAACTGCAGAACTTCATTTCTAAGTTTTGCGGATTCTACTGCCGTAAGTTTTGAGGAAGCAGCTTGAAGTTCAATATTTTTTGCATCAAGGTTTGCGGTAAGAGTTTGATTCTCGCCCATCAGCTCTTGAATTGCTGTTCTTAGATTCGCATCGACTTTTGATAAGTCGAATTTTGATAATTCAATCGGTGGCATTTTATCTCCATTTTTATTGGTTGAAAAACTTGGATTTACATTTGTGGCCGGTTCATTATCCGGAGTCTCGAAAATCGAAGGCGGATTGCCTATATCGCTCAACGAATATTCCGGGAGAACTTTCTCGGCATCATCTAAAGAGAAATTCTCAATTAAAAAATTTTTAACATTTCTGAACAATGTTTGGATTGATCTAAAGGGATAGCTTGAGACTTCAAAGTTTTGAAATTCGATTTTATCAGCGACAACATCCGCAAAGTGAGAGTCTATTCCGGAAAGATATAATTGAAGATTCAGATCCGCAGCATCAGGACCTTCGTTTTGCGAAAATGAATAGTTGCCGAGTCCGCTAACTGCTGGCTCAATCTCCGGAGGTAAAAAAGAAATGTTATTCAGCGAAAAAGTATTTTTGTCAAGAGTAACGCTGCGTCCGGGAAGCTTCCCTGAATTGACAGCGTTCTTAAATTTTTCATTTACTTCCTTTGGCATTGCAAATAGATAATCGCCGGCTCTCTTCAGCGCGCTGATAGTTCCGAAGCCGATTGAGTCTTCTTTCGGATGCTCAATTACGAATTGAGGTTCCTTGCTGAGGTCCGTTGCTGAGATAATTTTATCAAGGGTAGAATTGTCTATCTCTACGACCT
>JAJYZL010000067.1 GCA_021799965.1 bacterium
CATGCCATAACATTACAACCTAAAGCCTTAATCCAGTAAGCATGCTGCTTAATTACTGCTGGGTCTTGACTTTGATATGTGCCTAAAAGAGATGTTGTTGTTCTGTACTGAGTATTGGTATCGCATGTCGCAGGGGCTGGATCATTAGGATATTCCGGGTTTAATGGCCACCAACCATTGTCAGGACGTGTATTTATTGATGTTCCGTCATCACAGTCATACCACATAATTATATCCGTATTTGACATATTAATAATTGTATAATTATTCACCACGTCAAAAGCATCTATATCTATATATGATGCGGTAGAATTTGGATTTTTCGTGCCCGTGCATACAATCTTTATTGTATGCTGTCCAGCAGACAACACTGTATCTCCGTACATAACCTGCTGCAACTGGGAAGATGAACTGTAAAGGTCAACCGTTGTCTGATATACACCGTCTATATAGACCTTTGCTATTCCATGATCTGTATTAGTAGCTGCTATCCACTTTATGCCTACGCCTGTAAACGTATACTGAGCAGAATCACCTGCATTCGCTGTGTAGTGAGCCGTATTGTTGTAATAACCTGACCACTGTCCTATTGACCAGCTGCTGCCATATATTATGCTGCCGCTTGTATCATCTACTACATAATTTTGAGGTTGTGCTTTAATATTGTTTTGTACTGCAATTAATCCCAAAAGACAAAACAAGAAAGAAAGCTTAAGCTTAGAATATTTTTTCATAGTACTCGCCTTTTTTGAATTTGTTATTGGAGATTTGTTACTTAATAGCTGAACATCGATTACATTTTTAAACTGAAGAATTGAAAATGGGGGAAAAAACATCCACGAACAATTGCGAATAAAAGCAATTGAATTGTATAAAAATCACTGGAAAACAATGGATATTTGCTCAATTCAATAAAGTTGTGGTTCGTTTTTTAGACGAACCACCGTTAATAACAATTAGAATTAAGCGGACAGTATATGGTATCCCGCTTTATCATAATAAAAGTATTTTTGTTATTAAGTTTTACTTTAAGAGTACCATCTTTTTCGTTAAAGAAAAATCACCGGATTGGATTCTGTACATATAAACTCCAGATGCTAATTTGGAAGCATCAAAATTTACAGTATAGTTGCCGGGCTTTTGTTCCTGGTTAACTAAAGCAGCAACTTCTTGTCCTAATAAATTGTATACTTTAAGAGTAACAATACCGCTTTTGGGAATACTGTATTTTATCTCTGTTGTCGGGTTAAATGGATTAGGATAATTTTGCGACAATTCGAAATTATGCGGTACACCTGAATCTACTGTTTTAACACTTGTTACAGAACTCGCCACCTCAAAAGCATCTATATCTATAAATTGTGCGGTAGCATTTGGATTTGACAAGCCTAGACATACAATCTTTATCGTATGCTGTCCCTTAGATAATCCTTTATTTTCATACACAACTTGATGGACCTGGGCAGGTGAACTGTAAAGATCAACCGTTGTCTGATATACACTGTCTATATAGACCTTTGCTTGTCCATGATCTGAATTCATTGCTGCTATCCACTTTATGCCTACGCCTGTAAACGTATACTGAGCTGCATCACCCGCATTCGCTGTGTAGTGAGCGGTACCGTCGTAATAATCTGACCCCCATAATCCGATTTGCCAGCTTCCCGTATATATTATACTTTTGTCCGTATCATCTATTGTGGTCCATGTAAAATTTGTATCAGAAGTTATATACATCGGGCTAGCATTTTCTTCTAAAATATGGTTCATTATTTCGGCTTTATTAGCTTGCCATGTTGCTTTTGCTGCCGGGAACCAGTTCAAATCGCCAAGAGGTAAACCTTCTATAGATGCTGTTAACATTGTGCTATTTTTATAGCTGGCATTAAGGCGCGGCCACACAACGGGATTACCGTAGTTGTAAACTGTATCCGGATTCCAAAACCAATTTCCTGCTTGGTTTGGCTGCGGGTTAACGTTATTAGCAGAAAAACCCCAAGTATTCAACTCAGCAGCAGGTAAAGTCCATGAGACCAATGAGTCTTGAATTGCATAAAATTTTGCATTTGTCCATTGAGGATCGGTGTTAGGAGGGTTTGTCCCTATAAAATTGTCTAAATAGTTGCCCTCAAAAAAATTCGGAAAGGCTGCACTATTAGCCATACGGGCTTCTCGATTCACGCCTGCAGAGTCAGGCGGATACATAAGATGCATAATATAAGCATTATCAAGCGGAGTTACTCCATCATTATTTTTAGTATGTGTTGCAGCCCAAGAGGTAGTGTATGCCTGGATTCTTGGATCTGTATAAAAGGAATTATATTCAACAAATAACTTTCTTTGTGAAAGCAAAACTCCATTTGTAGAATCATAAGAAGCAGTATCTTGATTTACTAACGCCAACTTACTTTGGGATCCCGTCGTATCGCCATCAGGAAAGAAAACGTTCCAATGTCGGTTCCAGGGTTGGGTCATAAAATCAAAGAAAAGATTATTTGTAACAAAATAACTATTCATGTGCCATGCCCAAAATAACTGACTCTTTTGGAAAACAAACGAATTGTGATTTATCCAGACAAAATTATTCGAATCAGCACCACTAACAGCAGCTAAACTGCCCATGCCGGTTCCCCCACACATAAATGTATTGTTTTCTACATACAAAGTATCAAATCCACCGTTCGGAGCGCCACCATTTATTGTCCAAAACCAACCATCATTTGCACCGCTCAAATTGCCCCTGCGGAGGAATAAGCTATTGGTCATGAATAATTTTGGACGTGGAGTATTACCAAAAACGATACAGTACGCAGTACCTACTGGATCACAAGTAACACTGTCAAGCACAACTTTTATAGGAGTCGTACTTGCACTAGTAAACACTCCCATTCCAATACTGTTGTTTGCGTCTGCATTAACAAGAAATACATTTGTTAAAGTGAGATCACCTATCATATTGAACATATACCCTAAAACCGTACCATCCGCATTAGTAGCTGTCTGTATCTCAGCCGGCATTTGACCTGCGGCTGGTGTCGTTCCAACAATTGTTAGAGGAAAACCACTATTTTCAATTATTCCATTAAGACCATACCATCCACCAGCTTGAAGTCTATAGATTACATTCCCCTGGTTTGCAGTAATAGCGGCATTTAGTGTCCCATAGCCCGGAGCAACATCTAAATAAGTTTGTGCAAATAATGTAGCGTTAAAAAGAAGAAACACCAGAAAAATTGTTAATTTTTTCATATTATCTCCTAGTATAATTAATTAAAATTAATTTTGGGAAAGTTATATTTAATTCTTGTAATGAATTAAATAATGTTAATTTATTGTCGGAAATTATTATTCTTTTTACCTCCTTTCTTGAAATGATTATTAAGAATGATTTAAAAAATGATTAGTCCTTTTTATCTCCTTTCTTTTAGAGGACTATTAATTTTGTTATTATTAAATTATTGGCTTTTGTAATTTTTATAATCTATATCTAATACCAAGGTCCATAGTCCATCCATAATTTTCTAAGTATGTGGGCCTGGGATCTGCTAAATTATTTTGGTACTCAATAGGGTCATTAATGTTAGCGAAATTAAATAACACTTCCAGTCCTTCTATTGGAAGCTTTTGAGCAACCTGCAAATCCCATCTTGTAAATTTTGATTTATGCACTTCAAATTCTACAAGATTTGGTTCGCTTGTAATTATTTCACCGGTATATTGGTAGGATAACCATAAGTTAAATCCCTTATAATTATATCCGAAAGAAAAGTTTGCAATACTTTTTGGTTGATTTAACATCGGGCCTGAATAAACAGAGTCTACTGTAACTAACTTAGTAATCGGTCTTCCTCTACTATCGGTGCCTACGGTGACTAATTGAGTTTTTGAATATTCATATTTGGTTCCGGAATTAATTAAAGTGAAATTTGCATCTAAAGAAATATAATTGAAAGGCTCCGGCAAAAACCATAAGTTAGTTTGCATTTCAAATTCTAAACCCTTTAAGTATACAGGGAAACTATGATTTTGAGGCACAGTTATTAAAACTGTGGAGTTATCAGAAAAATATTGACTAATATCATTTCCAAA
>JAJYZL010000068.1 GCA_021799965.1 bacterium
GTTAGAGGTATGATTTCGACATATAAAACAATGAGACTACCAAAAGTAACACTAAATTATCCTCAAGAAAAAGGGCCACTTAGTTATATTTTTAGAGGGGAACACGTACTAAGAAGATATACAACAGGAGAAGAACGATGTATTGCGTGCAAACTATGTGAAGTTGTTTGTCCTGCATTAGCAATCACAATTGATGCAAAAATGACGATCACAGGAGCTCGACAAACAACAAGATACGATATAGACATGACTAAATGTATTTTCTGTGGTTTTTGTCAGGCTGCATGTCCAGTTGACGCAAT
Organism: bacterium; assembly: GCA_021799965.1. GTDB lineage: Bacteria > Patescibacteriota > Minisyncoccia > UBA6257 > 02-FULL-45-10c > JAHILT01. Next base: position 303 of record JAJYZL010000068.1, read on the forward strand.
TGTAGAAGGCCCAAATTTTGAATATAGTACATTCACACATGAAGAATTATTATATGATAAAAACAAACTGTTATCAAATGGAGATAAATGGGAAACCGAAGTGTATTCCAATTTAAAAAAAACAAAATGATACTATTTACCGATTTACTAGTTACATTAATTTTCATCGGAATTTGTTTTGTTGCTCTTGGACTTGGTTACTATGTTGGAAATATTGCGATGGATAATAGAGAAAATTCATATGAAAAAATATCAAGTTACGAATGCGGGTTTGAAGCCTTTTCAGATGCACGAGAACCATTTGATATTAAATTCTATCTAATCGCTATTCTATTTATTATATTTGATGTAGAAGTTTTATTTTTTTTCCCATTTGTCTGCTCTATAAATATTATATTCATAGAAGGATTTTATACCATGATCTTATTTATGATAATATTAATGATAGGATTTGCTTATGAATGGAGAAAAAACTGTATGGACTGGGAATAAAAAACGTTCTTTTAAAAGGGAGGGTGGCTGAGCGGTCGAAAGCAGCACACTGCTAATGTGTTGAGGGAGAAATCCCTCCGAAGGTTCGAATCCTTCCGCCTCCGCCAAAATTGAAAATAGACTACACCTAGTCTATTTTTTTATTCGTGCTCCAGCCAAATATTTTATATATAGCGCAAAATCCCGTAAGAGCGGTTATAAGCGAAATAAATCCTAAAACGTAAAAAATTACCTGCCATAAACCGCTAAGCATATAAAACGCCGCCTCAAAAAATACCAAGGCTAATATAACTCTGATTATTCTGTCGATCGTACCTTCATTTTTAATTTTAAACATAATTTTTATTTATTTTAATAAGATGCTCGAGAACATCCGGCTTTAAGCCTATATGGATAATTATAGTTTATTTAAGAAATAATTACCTGTTTTCAACTCATTGCGCAAAAATGTTATTCTATATATATGAAAAATAAAATTTCTAAAATTATAGGCTTTGTATTAATAGTGCTCGGAATTTTTTATATCCTGCAATCATTTTTTGTTCACAAAAAAGAAGCTACCCCGCAAAATCAAAGCCAATTAAGCAAATTAATAAATACCGTATCCTATATGTGCGATGGAAAAAAAATAATCGACGCAAAATACTTTGAGGGGCCATCGAAAGCGCCGGCCGCCCCGGATCAACCGCCAATTCCCGGAGGAAGCGTGCAAATTACTCTGAGTGATGGTCAGTTAATATCTCTTCCCCAAACAATATCGGCTGATGGCGTCAGGTATGCCAATAGCGACGAATCGTTTATTTTTTGGAGCAAAGGCAATGGAGTCCTAGTTCTTGAGAACGGACAAGAAAAAAGTTATACCGGATGCATAGAAATTTCTCCAAATACTTCCGGAGACAATCTTACGCAAATTTATGAAAACGGTTCAGAGGGATTTTCTATAAGATATCCGCAAGGTTATACGGTTAACGAATCATTCCAAAACCAACTCTCGCCAGACAAAACAATTTCCGGAATACAATTTAAAATACCAGCATCCGTTGCTCAGGGAACCAATCTCGCCTCCGATAGTTATTTGAGCATTGAAAAAATTCCAAATACACAAAATTGCAATGCGAGCATATTTCTTTACGACAACAATATAAAATCTATGAGTATAATCGACAATGGGACTGAGTATTCCGTAGCGTCAACCACTGATGCAGGCGCGGGCAACAGATATCAGGAAACAATATATGCTCTTCCCTACACAAATCCCTGCATCGCAATACATTATTTTATTCATTATTCGGTATTCGAAAATTATCCTGCGGGCACAGTCCGCCAGTTTGATATGCAAGCAATCACAAATCAATTTGATCAGATAAGACGAACCGTAATAGTAAATCAGTAACTATGAAAATAGAAAGCGCGGCATTTAAAAATAATGAACCGATACCATCGGAATATACCTGCGACGGAAAAAATATTAATCCTCCATTAAGCATTTCTGGAATACCGGAAGGCGCTAAAAGCCTGGCTCTTATATTAGAAGATCCAGATGCAAGTATAGGCACATTCACTCATTGGACCATTTGGAATATAGATCCAGCAATAAAAGAAATTGCAGAAAATGGCGACGCGGGAGGAATAGAGGGCGCGACCGATTTTGGATCATCTCACTATGGCGGACCATGTCCCCGCTCAGGCACCCACAGATATTTTTTCAAACTCTATGCGCTAGATACGATGCTTTCTATACCAAAGAATTCTGATAAAAAAATATTAGAAGATTCAATGGGCGGGCATATTTTATCCTCCGCGGAAATAATAGGGTTATATCATAAAAAATAAACTCAACGCACCAAAATACGCTAATAATTCGTATATATTTATATAGTCGATACATCTATTTATTAATAACCAACAAAAATATGGATGATAACAAAAAAGAGAATGTTCAGGAAAAAGATAATGCCGAAAACTGCTGCTGCCCATGGCATAATGCTATGCACGGAAAAATGCCTTGCGGTTTTAGAAAGTGGCGTATTTTAAAGATACTTCTCAGCCTACTGATTCTTGGCTCAGTTTTTTGTGTGGGTGTGAAGCTTGGCGAATTAAAAGGCTCATTGTCAGACCGTCATGATTTCTATACAACTAGAAATTTTAGAATGATGGATAGAAGCTTTAATCCTGCCGGAGCGGGACAAGGAATGATGAATTGGGGAACCAGCACCAGCACGAAACAGCAATAAATTTTCTAATTAAAACGAAGACGCCCCGTGAGGGGGCGTTTTTGTTTTACATAATATTTAAGACTGCTATAATCCAAGTATGGAAAAAATACCATCGCCAGAAAATAATAAAAAGGAAGATTTGCAAAATCTATTGAAAAGTTACCCTATTCCTGAGCAATTCAACGATAAGGCAGAATTGGCATTAAATATAAAAAAAATAATGTCGACCGCCCTGGAAAGAGATACTAAAAATTACGATAAAATACGTGATTTTGCATTAAGGTTAAGAAATACTTATAAAAATACCAGTAAGTATTATCTTTTCAATATATTGATCGGAAGCACTGGTATGAAAAGCACAGAATTTGATTTTCCCGGCGAAGACTCAATAGAAAAATTCTTAAAATTGCTAGACCTATCCAGCAGGCTTGATGATTAAATAATCAAATGGAAAAAATACATTCTTTTGAAAATAGTCCCGACGAAGAAAAGAAAATAAAAGAGTTGGAATTATTAGCCGATAAAGTTTTTGATAAAATTGAAAACTGGGACGATAGCGAGGTTTATATTTTTTTAACAAAATTACAGGAAAAATACCCCGATCACGCCGATTACAGGCTTTATCACTTGTTGGATTCCAGCTCATTATTTAAAAGTTGCTCAAAGTTTGATTTTCCCGGTGATGATTCTATAGAAAAATTCTTAAGAGCCCACGCTTAATTAAACCCTTGAAAAATCTTTAATAAAGACCTATAAACAATATAGGTCTTTATTAATTTAACGGAGGTGGTTATGAAACCTATCTTAGTTTATTTAGCCGGAGGAATGAAGAGCGGATGGCAGGACGAAGTAATGGAGTCCTGCTACGACCTAATAATCAACGGCATTGTAGAATTTTTTGATCCCAGGAAAAATCCTAAGGATCCGGAAAAATACAGAGCCGCCGATAAGAAAAACTGGGAAGAAGCGGATATAGTATTCGGCTACGCCGAATCTTCCAATCCAGCGCTCTTTGCAATGTGCATCGAGCTCACAGGAGGCT
>JAJYZL010000069.1 GCA_021799965.1 bacterium
GTAAGAAATATAATTTTTTACATATATGAATTTAAATTTAAAACCTTTAAATTACCATCTCTTTATAGAACCGGTCGCCGAAGAAAAAATGACCAAGTCGGGTATAGTTTTGCCGGAGTCGGCCGAGAAAGAAAAGCCGATAAAAGGTATTGTAGTTGCCGCTGGGCCGGGAAAAATGGACGAAAAGGGTAATAGAATAAAAATGTCCGTTAAGGTTGGGGATATGGTTCTTTTCAGGAAGTACGGTCCGGATGAAATTCTGATAGACGGTAAAAAATATTTGGTCGGAGAAGAAAGCGATATATTAGCAATAATCAATTAAACAAAATATACCAATCAACGAATGTACTAATAATAACGAATGAATACGAATATCAGATTGTATTATTCGTAGCAATTCGTAATATTTGTATGATTTGCATATTGGCATTAAATACATAAATATGGCAAAACAAATTTTATTTAACGACAAAGCCAGAGTGGCTTTGAAAAAAGGAATTGATAAATTAGCGGAAGCGGTGAAAATGACGCTTGGTCCAAGGGGCCGCGCCGTTGTAATTGAAAAAGGATATGGAGCTCCGCAGGTTACTTTTGACGGCGTGACAGTGGCTAAAGAAGTGGAACTTGAAGATAAATTTGAAAATCTTGGCGCAGAATTTCTAAAACAAGCTGCCGATAAAACAAACGACGGAGTCGGCGACGGCACGACCACTGCGGTAGTTTTGGCGCATGCTTTGATTGATGCCGGAGAAAAATCCATTAAAGACAAAGGTTTTAACGTTATTCAGCTGGCCGAAGAATTAAAAAAGGGCAGCGAGGAAGTGATAAAAGCTCTTGAGTCTCAGAAGGAACTAATTAATGACAACAAAAAAATAGAAGAAGTGGCCACTCTTTCTGCCAAAGACAAGCACATTGGCGCGCTAATTGCCGAAGTGATGGGCAAGGTTGGCAAAGAAGGCGTGGTGACAATTGAAGATTCAAATACGGTTGGAAATTCTTATGATTTGGTTGAAGGAATGCAGTTTGACCGAGGATATGTGTCGCAATATATGATCACCAATCAGGAAAGGATGGAATCGGTTTTGGACAATCCGCATATTTTGGTAACCGATAAAAAAATAGGATCTATTAACGAGCTTTTGCCGCTTTTGGAAAAAATGATACAGGCGGGAAAGAAAGAGCTGGTGATTATTGCCGAGGATCTGGAGGGCGAGGCGCTGGCTACATTGGTTTTGAATAAGCTTCGCGGAATATTCACCGTTTTGGGTGTGAAGGCTCCGGGTTTTGGCGACAGGAAAAAAGAAATGCTTCAGGATATTGCGGTGGTTACTGGTGCCACGGTTGTTTCCGAGGATCTCGGAAAGAAATTGGAGAGCGTGGAAATTGCCGAACTTGGACAGGCGAAGCGCGTAGTTGCCAATAAAGACAATACGACTATTGTCGGCGGCAAAGGAAATAAAAAAGAAATCTCGGAAAGAATTTCCCAGCTTAAAGCGCAGCTCAAAAAAACCGATTCGGAATTTGATAAAGAAAAATATCAGGAGCGTCTTGGTAAATTATCCGGCGGAGTTGCTGTGATAAAGGTGGGTTCTCCGACGGAATCGGCTCAAAAAGAATTAAAACAAAGAGTGGAAGACGCGGTGCATGCTACTCGCGCAGCTATGGAAGAGGGTATTGTTCCGGGCGGAGGAATGGCTTTGTTCAACGTGGATCTTTCTTTGAATAAATTAACCAAGAAAGCCGAAGGCGAAGTGGCTAAAGAAGCGTGGGTTATTTTGAGTAAGGCTTTGCGAGCTCCGATAGAATCTATTGTGATAAACAGCGGAGAGTCCGTGGTAAAAGTTCTGACCGATCTGGAAGCCAAGAAAAAGAAAGGCGGAACTTGGCTCGGATTTAATGCGATTCAGAATAAGATCGGCGATTTGAAAGAAGCCGGAATCGTGGATCCGCTTAAAGTAACCAAAACAGCATTTATTAATGCCATTTCCGTTGCCGGAAATTATCTGACCATCGGCGCAGCTATGACTCAGAAACCAGAATCAAAAAACGGACACGATCATGGCGGAATGCCATCCGGAATGGGCGGAGGAATGGGGTATTAGTATGGGCCGAGAATATCAAGTTGAAAGTTAAAAAAATAACCGCTAGTAAGCGGTTATTTTTTGCTATTAGTTATTTTTTAATGTATTATTTTTCTTAGTTATTTTAAAAAAGGAGAGTTTTATGTACAAATATAAAATGTCGCTTAAGGATAAACTGAAAGTGTTTTCCGCCAATTCTTTTATCATAGTATTATCGCTCGCGGTGGCGCTCATTCCGGCATGGATATACGTGCTTTTGAAATTCGTGTTTTCGCCGCATGGCTTCTGGCAAAATGTGTTTTTACTGGGAGTTTCGCTTTATTTTTTAGGCGTGATCCAAGTGGTCTTTCTGGTTTTGTGGCTCGTTTTTATTTTCGGTTTTTTAGCCGCTTAGGGTTAAATAAAATCCCCCTCTTTTGTTTGGGGGATTTTTAATTTTTGGGGATTGACTTGGTTTATGGCAGGAGTTTAATAAGAGTAGAGGCTTAATAATACTATATTGGCCGATATGGCTAAGGAGGTGAGTGAAATGAAAGCTATTCTTATCAGCGGTTCGGAGATCGTAAAGTTCGGCGAAGACAGTCAGGCGAAAGATTTTGTTAATGATCGCACTATTTTTGAGCTCTTTTTGAGAAAGAGGGTTGGACTGGAAAAAAGAAATGTTTTTCGGTTTGATTTCGAAAAAATCCGGAAATTTAAGATTTCTGGCTTGATCAAAAGAATCAAAAAGGTTGTTGGCGCGGATCCCGAAGAGCCGCTGATTATTTATTACAGCGGACACGGTAGAGAGAAATTCTGGAGTCTGCTTGAAAAGAACGAAAAGCCGGTAAAGAAGTTTGCTTTTTACAACCGCAGTTTAATGCACGCCCTGAAAAAGCAACTTGGACCACTTATCGTTATCGCCGATTCTTGCTACGCTATGTCTTTAAAAAGACATTTGGAAAAGATCGATCGTCCGTGGCTCCTCTTAGGGCTAGCTCCGGAAAATCTTCAGGGGATGGGCGGCGGGCTTTTAACCAACGAAGTTTTAAAAGCCTGGCAGAATAGAAAAAACGTTTATCCCAAATTCGAAAAGAGTTCTGGAAAGAGGGTGGGCTCGGTTATTAAAAAAAGCTATAACAAGAAGTTTTATGGCTTTAAGCCGGACGGAAAAGGCGGGCTTCGCAAATTTTACTTTATGCGTTTACGCACGAAAGTAAAAATTGTTCTGCGCGCCGGATCCGACCTGGATCATCTGATGTTTCCTAAAAAATAAGCTCCGACTTTTAAAATCGGAGCTTTTTATTATATATTCAACGCTTTAACGCGTTAAAGTTTAGCTTATTTTTTTTATTGAATTTCTAATTGCATGAAAATTCAATTGCGTCATAGTTTTAGTTTGGCTATTGATTTTTCCGGTGCAAGAAGTATAACTAAAGAATCAGTTCGTTAAAATCTTAATAAAAAAGGAGGTGATTGAAATGAAAGCGCTGATAGTAAGTGATTTTGACAAAGAAATTTTCAGCTATGCGGACAGTGCCAGATTTTTTGATTATCTGGTAAATGAAACGGGGATGACAAAGGACGATGTTGTTTTTTATGGTCCAGCCGAAGCACGAACAGGCATTAATTTTTACAATATTTTCCTTGCTTTGTACAAAGCCACCATAAATGAACCAATCGTTATTTACTACGCCGGGCATGGAACGGAAGAGGGCTGGAATCCAAAAGACGATGTGATTATTTATTATGAAATACTGGCTAAGTTTTTGGATTCAAGGCTTGCGCCGCTTATTTTTATAAACGACTGTTGTTTCGGAATGGCGGCGGCCGATTATCTAAGTACGCTGAAATGCCGAAAGCTGGTCCTTG
>JAJYZL010000070.1 GCA_021799965.1 bacterium
TGAAGATAATTTTTTGCAATAGTTACATCGCTTTTAAGGATCTTACCTTTAGGAGAATTCTTCCATGTCTGCAAGCCCATCTGAGGTTTAGCTGAATCGGCTCGTTCTGCAATTAACTGAGCGGCAGTTTTGCCGGTAACAGCCCAATGAAGCTTGTTTTGAATAGTCTTGTAGAACTTTTGAGTAATTTCGGAATCCTGGATATAATCGATGCTACACTGCTGGTATATATCGGTAATCTTCTGATAAAATCTTCTTTCGCTTGCACGAATTTCGCGGATGCGCTCCAAGAGTTCATCAAAATAATCTTTGCCGAAACGTTTACCCTGCTTTAGGCGTTCATCATCAAGGACAAAGCCCTTTATCATAAATTCGCGGAGAGTTTTTGTAGCCCAAATACGAAATTGTGTAGCTTGAAAACTGTTAACACGGTAGCCGACAGCGATTATTGAATCGAGATTATAATAATCAATTACTCTTGAAACATCTCTAGTTCCCTCTTTTTGAACTATTCGAATTTTTCGAATAGTTGCTTCTTCCTTCAATTCGCCGCTGGCATAGATTTCTTTCAGATGATAATTTATGGTATGAACTTCCACTCCGAATAATTCAGCCATTCTTTTTTGAGAGAGCCAAAAAGTTTCATCACTGAATAATACTTCAACAATAATATTACCGGTTTCCGTAGTATAAAGAATAATATCACTGACCGGATTTTCTTTTTCTTTACTCATATTATTTTCCATTTAATAATAAAAAGTCTATCGACAATTAGATTTTGCTTCAGTCTTTTTTCGATACTGGAGATTAAATCTTCTTTACGCTGGTCAACTTCATCCTGAGACTTAAATAGTTCAAGGCGAAGTTCGTTTCTTTGTTTTTCAAACTCTTTTATTTGTCTTTGAGCTTTAACTTTTTCTTCTAGATTAAGGATTTTTTTAGATTCTGTTTTACGTGATTTTATATCTTTATCAAGCTCTTTCAATTCAATTTCCAGGCTGTTCTTTTTATCTTCCGCCCAATTATCAAGTTTGTTCATTTCAAGATCAAAAAATTCTGAATTCCTTTCAGTGTTGATATTAAGAATTTCAGATTGATTTTTGCCCTTAATGTTATTTAGGCGAAGAATTATTTCATCCGAAGGCTGGATAGTAAGAGTATTGACCTCAGCAGGCAGAGAAAATAAACGGGTACATTGTTCCGATTCCAACTCAGCGCCATCATTAGTAACAGCAGATAAAATCAAGTGATCTTCAACTTCAAAAGAAGAAATAGTAAGCATAGATAAAGTCAACCAACCGGATTGACTTAAGAGCGGCTCAAGAATTGAAATCTTTTTATTTGAGGAACTGTAATTAAAAACCAGTTCAGAAGTTTCTGAAGGATATTCTTTGCACTTCTGAATTATATGCTGAGCTAAAGGATGACCGATACGGTAAGTATTTGCATCGTCAATATTCTTTCCAATTTTATAAGGACCAGGATGGATATGTTCTTCCGGGAAAGGATTGTCGGTTAAATAGAATGAACCTTCAGTATGATCGAATTTTGCATAAGGCTCAAGATAATATTTTGTTAACTGCCAAAGCCAATTTTCATATTTGTTAAGATACGATTTACTTTCTTCAAGGTTAATTCTTAATTTTTCGTGAACTTCTTCATCGAAATTTTCGAACAGCTTTGCCTTAGACTGTGAAATATTTTCAACTATATCGGACTCCATTTCTTTCTGTAGTTCATCAAATGCTTTTTGAATCTCTTCTTCAGTTCTACAATTTTGATAAATAGATGCAATGCGTTTTTCGAAGTCGACACCTGATTCTATGGTACCTAATACCTCGTCGCTTGCTCCAAATACGCCACTAAATAATCTGAACTTTTCCGATAGTAATTGGAAGACTCTCTGATCGGCAGCATTTCTTCTGTTAAGAAAATTTACTACTACGACATCATACTTTTGACCGTAGCGATGGCATCTGCCTATTCTTTGTTCAATGCGCTGTGGGTTCCAGGGTAAGTCATAGTTTACTACTAAGGAACAAAATTGAAGATTGATACCTTCAGCAGCAGCTTCGGTGGCGATCATAATTTCTGCAAAATCCCGGAAATATTCTACAAGAGCTTCTCTTGTATCTGCAGTTCTTGAGCCGGTAACTTTGTCGGTACCATTAAATTTTTCAAACCAAGCTTGATAAATACGTTTGGATTCCGAATCATTATTAGAGCCATTAAACAGGATTGTCTTACCGGCGTATCTTGAATTTTCCAAGAGTTCTTTTAAATATATTTGTGTACGGCGCGATTCTGTAAAGATAACTGCTTTTCGTTTACCGCCTTTTTGTTCTGTCTCAGTAAAGCCCAATTCTAAAGCTGTTAATAATGATTCACCTTTTGAATTTTTTTGGATAGAGTTTGCGAGGTTAAAAAATTCCTTAAGCTGTTCAATTTCCTGTTTAATTTCTTTTAGTTCGTCTTCTGTTAAATGGTGATCTTGATTTTCAGCTGCTTCTTCTTCATCATTCCATTCATCATTCAATTCTTCCAAAGATTCGAAATCTTGGGAGAGCTGTTCGTCAAACAAAGACGGGTTATTATTTAGTTCTACTTTTAACTCAAGCTTATTTTTAAGTGATTCCAAGGTTCCGGCAATAGCATAAGATGAAGACGCTAAAAGTTTTCTTAGGATAAGAGTCATTAACTGTCTTTGGCTTGCGGGTAAAGCAAAGAGATTTGGTTTTTGAAGGTATTCAGAAACTACATTATATAATTGGTATTCTTCTTCAGTAGGAATAAATTCTTGAGTAATAGGAATACGGTTAGTGTACTTAATATATTCTACAACCTGGCGTCTTAGAGTTCTTTTACAAACAGGTTGCAGCCGGGCTTTCAAATCTTCGAAGTTATCGTTTTCAGCTAATCTGAGAAATTGATTTTTGAAACTTTTAATATCACCAAAGGTGTATTCATCAATAATGCTGACAAGACCAAATAATTCAAGAAGAGAATTTTGAAGCGGTGTAGCAGTTAAAAGTATCTTAGGAGAATTGGCAACAGAAGCTTTGATAGAATTAGCAATTTTGTTTTGCGGTTTATAAACATTTCTTAAGCGATGAGCTTCATCAATTACAACCAGATCCCAATTTATTTGCTGAATATAGGCTTCCTTACTTCTTGCGAAGTGATAGGAACAAATAATAATTTCATTTTGCTGGAAAGGATTTAGATTTCTCTTTTTGATCTGATCATTGAAAGAAAGTGATTCTAAAATAACGGAAGATAGATAAAATTTATCACTTAGCTCTTGATACCATTGCTTTCTCAAATTTGATGGTACAATAATTAGGATTTTTCTTTTTCGTTCAGCCCATTTTTGGGAAATGACCAGCCCTGCTTCAATTGTCTTGCCAAGGCCTACTTCATCCGCTAAGATTGCACCGGTAGAAAGCGGCGAACGAAATGCGAAAAGTGCAGCTTCTACTTGATGAGGATTAAGATCAACTTGAGCGTCGAGAAGAGTGGCGGCAAATTTTTGAATGTTATTTGAGGGACTACGTTTTGTAAGTTCAAAGGCAAAATACTTAGCATGGAAAGGAGTAATGTTCATGCTAATATTACACTTTGGATTAAAGAATTATTTTGCTTAAACATTTGGAAGTGAAGCCCCTATAATTATTATCTTATAGTAAAGTATTTGATTTTCATGGGTATATATTAATAAAATTAAAGATAATGTAAAACAATAAGATAAAAATATTTAGGATGGAGCCCTGGAATGTTGGAGGAATGGAGTAGTGGGGATTAACAGGAGTTTGTTTCTGTAGAGCTGAGGATGGGATTTCTCCTCCCTTCGGTCGTCGAAATGACAACTATATTCAGGGGATTTCTTCCCGCAAACGGGACAGGCCCTTCGGTCGAAATGACAACCAGGAG
>JAJYZL010000071.1 GCA_021799965.1 bacterium
ATAACCAGGACAGAATTTATATTGTAGATTCCGGCAACCGGAGAATTCAGGTATTTCAGTATTTAAAATGATTTTTACAAACAGCAAAATATTATTCAGTATCGTCTGGTTCTTGATTCTTTTGAACGTGGTTTCTTATTCGCAGATATTACAATCGAAACATAACCTTTCCGTAACCGGACCAGGCACAATCAAAGCTTCGAGCGAACAGGAGATTTGTAAGTTTTGTCATCTTCCGCATAGAAACGTTAAGGTAGTTCCGCTATGGGACCACACTTTATCTTCTGTAACATATTCTCAATATACCAGCAGCACATTTACAGCATCTTATCAATCGCAGTATCCAAACCTTTCTTCAAAGCTTTGTCTTTCATGTCATGATGGTACAATAGCCATTGGATCAATGAGTACTGGGGTTATTTCAGTAAGCGGCTCGGGCAAATTAGACCCGGATCAGTCTTTATCGGCTTCTACCGGCAGCAATATTGGCGGAGCCGCCGGTGGAAATCTATCCGATGATCATCCTATTTCTATCGGGCTGCCGCACTTTAACGCAAACCAGTATAATTGTTCCGGCTGTCATGATGTACATTTAAACACAAGTGATGAAGTGGGTTGTACAAAGTGCCACGATCCACATAATGAAGCGAAAGATCCCGTTACAAAAAAGTTTCTTAGAAAGTCCAATTCTTCTTCAACGCTGTGTCTTGATTGCCATAAGAAAGCTTATTGGAGTACAAATCCATCTGTGCATCAAACATCGACAAAAACGCTGCCAGTCGGCTGGAGCCACAACGGCTACACAACAGTTACAACAGCAGGCTGCGAATCTTGCCATAAACCGCATTCTGCTAATAGTCCGGCAAGGCTGCTAAAAGGAAATGAGCAGGTGTTATGCGAGGCATGTCATAAAGGTACGACTAATGGCGGAATAACAGAAAAAAATGTTTCCGCTTCTTCGGGAGGACCTTTTATTAAACTATATAAGCACCCTACATATTCGGTTGATAATAAACATCGTCCTGTTAATGCATCTCCGGCTACCAATTCACCCACTGAAAGTTCGGCGGATTTAAGTACGCCAAACCGTCATGCAGAATGCGGCGACTGCCATAATCCCCATGCTGCGAAGAGCGGGTTACATACAGTACAGACTAATACTACGTCAAACGTTCTTTCCGGGGTTTGGGGTTTAGAGCCAACCGATGTAAATAATTGGATGCAGCCAACAAGTTTTACAAGAATTGACCCGGCATCAAAAGAATATCAAATTTGTTTTAAGTGTCATTCGTATTATGGATTAGGGACAACGACTACTGGAGTTACAACTATAATTGGTCCTTCCGGATCAAATATTACTGACCAAGCGAAGGAATACAATGTTAATAATTTTTCTGCGCATCCGGTTAAAGTGGGGTCAAGCAGTCAAACCGGTTCTTATTCGCCAAAGAATTTACTTTCTTCACAAATGTCAACAACATGGAGCAGCGTTGGTTCGCAAACAATGTATTGTAGCGATTGCCATGGAAATGACGATACTTCGCCAACAGCAGCCCAGGGACCTCACGGCTCAAATGCAAAATTTATCTTGAAGGGTCCCAGAAGGTACTGGCCTTATAACGCAAGCGGTAAATTATGGACGCTGGGGGATACATGGTATAATACAAACAATTGGCAGAACGATCTCTTCTGTGTAAACTGCCATCCCCTGTTTAAAACCGGTGACTATTTTAATGATGTGCATAATGCTCAAAACCATAATGATTACAACTTTACAATTGACGGAGCCAATTACAAGGGCATTCCATGTGTTAGCTGCCATTTAGTTATTCCTCACGGAGGAAAGCGTTCCCGGCTGATTGCATACGGCTATGGTTCCACCAGCCCGGATGTACAGCCGTATATTATTAATCAAAACACTGCATTGGTAAAAGGATTTAAGAAAGCGGCTACTCCTATTAACGGGTATACAACACGAAACTGCTACAGTTCGTTCAACCAGTGTCATCCCCACAGCATGAACAACGGAGGGTATGACCAATGATTAGAAAAGTTACTTCTTCATTCAACATTGTTAAAAGGTTATAAAGATGAAATGTAAAAACTACTTTATTCTATCTTTATTGCTTATGGCGCTTCTGAGCTTTACCAGTGCGGTTGCACAGGGAACTACACCAAACTCTTGCGTTACTGCTAAATGTCATACGGAGTTGGTAAAGACAAAATTTGTTCATGGCCCGGCTGCTGTTGGCGCCTGCGTTCAATGCCACGAGCTGCTTCCTAATGAAACTCACAAATTCAAAAAGATTGGAACTTCGGTTAATCTATGTAATAACTGTCATGATCCAATAAAACCAGATAAAGTTAACCACGCGCCATTTGCAAAAGGCGATTGCGTAGCTTGCCATAATCCACATGGCTCCGATCAGAGATTTATGCTAAGGCAAAAAAGTATTCCGCAGCTCTGTTTTTCGTGTCATAAAGAAGAGATGATTAAAAAGAAAACTTTACATGTGCCGGTAGAAGAAGGCGACTGCTTAGTTTGTCATCAGCCTCATGCAAGCGAAAACCCGAAACTCTTAGTTAAATCCGGCGACTCTTTATGTTTTATGTGCCATACCGATATTGAAAGCGGATTAGTGGAGGCTAAAGATGTTCATTCCCCGGTGGCTCAATGCACTACGTGTCATAACCCGCATGGAAGCGATTCGGAACGAATGCTTTCTTCCGGCGTACCTAATTTATGTTATACCTGTCATGATGGAATAAAGCAATCGGTTGCTCAAGCTGTGGTTAAGCACAAAGCAGTAGAAGAAGGGAAAAAATGCATAAACTGTCATTCGCCTCATTTTTCAAAATTTCCTAAGCTGCTGGTGAACGAACCGATGTCTCTTTGTTTATCGTGTCATAATAAAACGATGAATGTTCAAAACGGCACTCTTACTAATATGAAAGAGTTATTTGAAAAGAATGATAAATGGCATGGGCCTATTCGCGAAAGAGATTGTTCTGGATGTCATAACCCTCACGGCGGCAAAACAGATTTCAGACTGCTGCGGTGGGTTTACCCAAGAGAATTTTATTCGTCCTTTTCAATTGAGCAGTATGAGCTTTGTTTCAAATGCCATCAGCCGACTTTAGTTTTGGAACCAAGGACAACAACACTAACGGGATTTAGAAACGGCGATCAGAATTTACATTACTTACATGTCAACAAAAAAGTTAAAGGCAGAACTTGCAGAGCCTGCCACGAAACGCACGCCAGCCAAAAAGCAGATCACATAAGGGAATTAGTTCCTTTCGGCAAATGGGAATTACCTATTCATTTTGAAAAGACAAGCGATGGTGGGAAGTGTTCCCCCGGCTGCCATGCAACTAAGGAGTACAAGAGATGAAGGTGTTTGCATGAGTTCTAAAATTAAAATTTTAACAGCCGCTTTCTTCTTCGTCTTTTTTATAAACTCTGCTAAAGGTATAACGGATGCAGATTCACTTGCCTATCCATTTACTTTACTCGACTTGCAGGGAAATAAAATAAGTTTTAATAAGCCCCTTTTGGCAAAATTAACGGTGCTCGTCTTTTGGTCTTCCTGGGAAATTGATTCGATAAACATGCTTATTAAGCTGCAAAAGTATTATGATAAGTACAAAGATAAAGGCTTAAGCATTGTTAGCGTTTGTTCGGAGCAGCAGAAAATTAGAAACGGGCAAGAAGATACTATAATCGAGCTAATAAAGGATAAGAAGATCAGCTTTACAATTTTGCTTGATGAAGACTTAAAAGTATTTAGTCTTTACCGCATAATCGCACTGCCGACAACCTTTTTGATCTCTCCCGGTTTCAAGATCAAACTAAAAGTAATGGGTATACCTTTAATGGAAACACAAAATCTATTTTCGATAATTGAAAATGAGTTCGAAGAGAAA
>JAJYZL010000072.1 GCA_021799965.1 bacterium
ACGTTCATGAACGACCGCTTTCCGCGACGGCAGTTCACCTACCGCACGTACGACCTCGACGTCTTTACGGTCGAGCCGCGGTTCACCGCACTCTCGCGCGCATCGGCGCGCATGCCGATCCCTGGCGTGTGGCTCGGGCTCGATATCGCGGGCATCGCGGCGCGGAAGATGTTCGGCGTGGAGAAGCTGGTTAAGGAGAATGCGGCGAAGGGATTCGACGAGAGCATTGTGCGCGCCACGGGCGGGAATGTGTTTCTCTGGGGATTTTGGCAGAATCCCCGCTATTTCGAGGATGCAGCAGACGAGCTTCGGGAGCATCAGTTTGTCTTTCGGCATCCGCTGGAGGGCAGGGCAAAAGAGCTTGGCAAAACGATCACCGCCCCGGCCTCCAAGGAGACCTCTATCTCTGTCCATGTGCGCCGCGGTGATTATCTCCTGCCGGCCAACCAGGCGCTTTTCGGCGGCACCGATCTCGCGTATTATGAACGTGCGGCGGCGTACATTGCGGAAAAGGTTCCGAACCCGCATTTCTATGTGTTCTCGGACGACCAGGCGTGGTGCCGCGAGAATCTCAAGCTGTCAGCGGGCCCCACGACCTTCGTCGACGATTCGTATGCCGGGCCTAAATTCAGCTTTAACCTCCAGCTCATGGCGCTCTGCAAGCACAACATCATCACAAACAGCACATTCTCCTGGTGGGGCGCATGGCTGAACCGGAATCCGGAGAAGATCGTGGTGGCGCCGGAGAGGTGGCATGCGGATTCTGCAAAAAATGATTTTATTCCAACGGGCTGGAATAAATTATGAAATTACGATATTTTACTACTCATGGCCAATAAAAAAGCTCTTATTACGGGAATTACAGGACAAGATGGAAGTTATTTAACAGAAATTCTTATCGAAAAAGGATATGAAGTTCACGGCATAATTAGAAGGAGCAGTTCCTTTAACACAGGAAGGCTTGAACATCTTTATTCCGACAAAGAAATTCTTAATAAAAAAATGTTCCTTCATTACGGCGATCTTGTAGACACAAGCAATCTTAATCGTCTACTTGAAAAAATTGAGCCGGACGAAATTTATAATCTTGCAGCACAAAGCCATGTTAAAGTATCTTTTGAAGTACCTGATTATACGGGGCAGGTTGACGCCCTGGGAACGTTAAGATTTTTAGATGCGATAAGAGAAGTCGGTTTAAAGCAGGTAAAATTTTATCAAGCTTCTACAAGCGAACTTTTCGGAAAAGTACAGGAAGTTCCGCAATCGGAAACAACTCCGTTCTACCCCCGTTCGCCTTATGGCGTTGCAAAATTATATGGATACTGGATAATTGTGAACTATCGTGAGGCATATAATATTTTTGCGTGTAACGGGATTTTGTTTAATCACGAATCTCCGAGACGCGGCGAAACTTTTGTCACTAGAAAAATTACACGTGCCGCTTCGAAAATCGTAGCTGGTCTTCAATCTACTGTCGCGCTGGGAAATATGGATGCAAAACGGGATTGGGGCTTTGCACCTGAGTTTTGCGAAGGAATGTGGAAAATCCTTCAGCAAGAAACTGCTGAAGATTTTGTTCTTGCTACCGGCGAAACGCACACAGTTCGTGAATTTACCGAGCTCACATTTAAAGAGGTCGGAATTGAGATTGAGTGGTCCGGTAAAGAAGAAAATGAAAAGGGGTTGATTAAAAAGATTGATATGGAAAAAGCAAAAAATTTAATTGGTTATGGCGATAACCCATCTAAATATAAATTTAATTTTAGCGACATCTTAAAACCAGGCAAAACTGTTGTGGTTATTGATCCAAATTATTACCGCCCGACGGAGGTGGAGTTACTTATCGGAAACCCCGCAAAAGCAGAAAAGATTCTCGGCTGGAAAGCCAAAACCAAATTTGACGAATTGGTGAAGCTAATGATAAAGTCAGACCTTGATAAGGTTCTTCAGAGAGGTTATTAGATTTACTTGTAAGCTTAGAGAAAGATTTTTATTTTCTGTTTACTAAAATTACTCCGGCTGTAATTATCAATCCGCTCAGAATTATTGTAACAGTTATGGTCTCGCTTAAAATAATCCATGCCGAAAAAACCGTAACGAAGGGTTCGAGATATAAAAAAGACCCTACTTTTGTTGCTTCAAGTTCCTTTAATGATTTTGCCCACAGGACATAAGCAATACCTGAACAGAAAATTCCAAGAAATAAGATAGAAACCCATCCTATTAAAGAAAGATGAATTACTGCATTTATTGATTGCCGAGTTACCGTAAATGGCGAAATAATTACTGCCATCATTATGAATAAAAAAAGGATTGTCATCATTGGCGGATATTTTAGACTAATCTTCTTATTTACCAGTGAATAAACGCTCCAAGTAAATGCACTTGCAAGTACCAGTAAATCTCCTTTCTGTTCAATAAATTTAATATTTGACATATTGCTTCTGCTTACAAGAAGTAATAATCCTGAAAATGCTACAATTATTCCGATAATTTTCGTTTTGCTAAGTTTTTCCTTAAAAAATATTGTGCTTAGGATTGCCATAAATACCGGTGTGACTCCAACTATCCAGCCCGTGCTTGCCGCCGAAGTATATTCCAAACCCGTAACTTGAATCCAAAGATGAAAAACCGCAATAAGCGCTAAAATAAAAATTGCTCCATGGTTTTTTAGGTTTAGGGTAAAATCTTTTTTGGTGTAAATTGCAAATACTACGAGTAAGGCGATTCCAAATATAAGACGAAGAAGAATTATTGTTTGTGGGTTTAGTTCCCGTAATGCAAGCTTAGTTGCAATGAAAGAATTTCCCCATAAGATAACAGCAAAGAGTGGTTCCCAAAATTGGAGGAGTTTTTTTTTCATTAATTTACTGATATCAAACTATTTAGATTTTTTTGTCTTTTTTGCCGATGAATATTTTTCAATTTCATAGTTGATCATTTTTTCAGGCATTTCTGTCTTTACTATCTCTACTCCGGAGGTGGTATAAAATTGTGTTGCAAGCGTGTCATGAAAATCCGAAAAAACAACAACACGAACTATACCCGCAGCTATCAAGGCTTTTGCGCAGGTTGTGCAGGACATGTTTGTAATGTATGCTGTAGCGCCTTTTAAGGTCACTCCGTGAATTGCCGCCTGAGTAAGTGCATTCATCTCCGCATGATTTGTTCTTACGCAGTGGTTATCTACAACTAAACAACCAATATCCTCGCAATGCGGATGCCCTGGCAAGGAGCCGTTATAACCTGTTGCCAACACAAATTTATCTCTTACAAATACACAGCCGCAATGCATTCGCGGGCAGGTTGATCTCTCAGAGGCAAGCATGGCAAGCTTCAAAAAATATTCATCCCACGATGGCCGTTTCTTTTTATTCATATAAGTTTACTTACTCCACTCTTTCTTTAGCATTGAATACACAAAAAGATCAACATATTTGTTGTATAAGTACTGTCCTTCTTTTTCAATTCCCTCAAAAGAAAAGTTCAATTTTTGTGGAATTGCCTGACTCTTTTTATTTCCTTCGGCACATTTAATGGTAATTCTGTTTAAACCTGCATCATAAAAAGCATAATTTATAAGTGCCTTGCATGACCTGGTCATCACTCCTTTTCCCTGAAACTGTTCACCAAGCCAATAACCTATCTCAGCCTTCTTGTTTAGACGATCTCCGTTATGTACATCGATCAGCCCTGCTAACAAATTATTATACCATATTTCCATAACATACCGGCTGGAATACATATCATGCTCGGACATTGCAAAAATGTAGTTGATAGTATCCATAACACTCATTGTACATTCTACCCAGCTTAACCACTCACCGAGATAACCGCGGTTTGTATCAATCAATCTGTACAATGCATCCGAACTTGACATTTCTAAATCCATTAGCGTGATTTCAGAATCTACAACAATCATAAC
>JAJYZL010000073.1 GCA_021799965.1 bacterium
GCTTATATTGTATGATCCTTTATCTTTTTGTTCATTAACAAGAGTTTTTACCTCCCTACCCATTGAGTCAAATATCCTTAACGATACTAAACCGGCTTCCGGAAGTTGATAGTTTATTATTGTTGATGGATTAAATGGGTTAGGATAACAACCTACAAAATAGCTGGTAATATTTTCACCCTGATTCAAATTATTATTTACAACTGCCTTGGGTACTATTTTTCCGTAAACTGCCTGCCAATTAGTATTTGAATATGTGCCTTCTACTGAGTAATACTGTCTTACATCGTAATACAGTAAATCATTTGTATAAGTACCCGTAAATATATAGCCATAATCAGTATATGTTTGAACACCCCTGCCGACTGTTGCTATTAACTCTGCTCCTGGTCCACCCTTAATATTTCTCCATATTTGATAAGTAACATTTGAATTTGGGTTATCTGTCCAATGCATTGTAATTGGTTGACCAACAACAATATTATAGCCCATGCTTATTACGTTGAAAGGAGGCACTCCAATAAAATTAGCTGTATAAGTCATATTACTTCCCGGATAAAATGTTGCGCTGTTATTTGTTGATATAATATTGTTGTTTGCGTCAGTCCAATTTGAAAGATTATAGTATATTCCGTTTATTTCTGTGCCTGTTGCTGCAGCGGAAATAGCATTTTGTTCTACTACCGAAAATCCGGAAGCTGGTGAATTAACCTGTGTATTGTTAACAGTAATTACTCCTCCATGACCAACACCAATAAAATTATTTTGGAAGGTAGGCGTAACATAAGTTTTTAAATAAGCTACGAGTGAGGCGCCGTTATCCGCAACCGCAGCTTGATATGATGTGGATTGGCTATAGCTCAAAACACTTATATTGTTTAACACATTTTTTCCCCATTCACTTTTACTATTTGGTGCTTCGGTATCATTAAACAGCCATGTTTGTCCATTTATATTTTGATTATCGTATGCTTGTAAATTTATGGTTTGAGTTTCATAGGCGGTAAAGGTATACGGGCTGGGACGTGAAGTAGGAGAAGCATTTACTCCGACTCCTATCTGCCCTCCATCTGCACCATGCAGATCATTTCGTGCAACAAAATTAAGAAGCTGTGCAGGTCTGTTATATGTAACTGTTAGTGTTACCGTTAGTATACCGGAATATGAATCATTTGCAGTTTCATTTTCACTTAATGCTCCTAAAATCAATACCCTTGATGAAAGTACTGTCTGCATTGCAGATTTTATAGTTGAAGAATTAAATGAACCGTTTCCGTAAGCAATACCCGAATTCATTGTCCCGCCGCCGCCTATTGCGTTCCAATTTGCTGGATTGTCTGAGGGACTTATGCTTGATACTTGAGTTATCTTAAATGAATATGAACCAAAACTTGTACTGTAATTTACTGTTATTTGTGTAATTGTTGCATTAGTAGGTATAGGAGAGAGGTCGTACTGACAGTAGGATCTAGCAATAACAGTAGATGAATCTGCTGTAGGGAAAATTTTTCCTATATAGTACGCTGAAAAACCATAGGTTGTTTGCCCTACCTTTGGAGTAGTTTTTCCGATCGGATTCCAGGAACCTGGAATCGTTTTTGTTTCAGTAATTGTTGGCGCCTGTGCAAATAAATTAATAGCAGTTAGACATATAACCGCAATCAATAATAAAATTTTCGTTCTCATGGTTATTTTTCCTTTTTGTTAATAAATTATTTATTTTAGCAAACAGAATAGCCCCAAGCAATAAATTAAAATTATTGCAAAAGGTAGCCAGCCTTATGGAGCTTTTCTAAGTAAAGGGAATAGTGCCGCAAACACTATTCCCTGTTTTATTTCAGCTTTTCTTATCTCCTATTTTTAAACAGTCAAAAATTAGTTTTGATAAACAAAACAGCCCCAAGCAATAAAAAATATTTATCGCAAAAGGTAGCCAGCCTTGTGGAGCTATTTTAATAAAACAGATAGTACCGCAAATACTATTTATCTTTTTTAAGCTTTTTACTACTCCTTTATTATTATTTTAATTTTCCATGTAATACCATGTTGATATTGCTTATAGGATCCCAAACAGCAAAAAATACTTCTTTTTCAAATATTGCAGGAACATTCATTATACTTGTAAAGTTGTTAGAAAATTTAAATAGATATTCTACCTCTGTACCATTATAATGCGCTAGTCCGTCTCTCATTCTTAAAAATATATCTTCCTGGTTTCTGCCGTAAATTTGATATCCGAAATTAGGTTCGTTAATTGAAAACTGCTTTACAAAATTTCGGTTTATATACCTATAGACATTCTGAGATATTAAGAAGTATATTTCCCCTCCTATATCATTAAAAACTCCAAATGAAATATTGTCCAATGTATTGGTATATATTTTTATTAATCCGCTTCCATTGAACTCATAAAATTGGACCGTATCAGATGCGCCGTTTATGCCATAGCTTAACTGATAATTATCTATACAGACTTTACTGTTCTCTTCTCTTACTCTAATGAATTGTGAATAGAAATTTGCTTCATAAACTTTTTTCCATTCAACACCGTCATAATGCAAAATAAATCCCCTTTGAAACATTTGGTTGTCATACACAACTACTCCGACAGCATAAACATCATTTGGATTTGTTCCCCAGATATCCTGGATCTCTACTGTCTGCAATCCATTCGGCTGATATGTAAAATTGAGAGCCCAGCTCTTACCGTCGAAATGCCAAATCTTTCCACCACTTCCACCCATCCACACATTATCTGTACTGAATCCATATAGTACATTTCCATAACATCCAGGGGGTACTTCATAATTTGTCCATTTTGTCCCGTCAAAATGAAATAGCCTATCCTTTACCGTACCTCCTGCGCCCGTTGTCCAAACATCATTTGGCGATGAGCCCCAGATTGTTGATAGTACATTTACTGGTGAAAATAACGTATCTACCGTCCAAGTGTAGTCTCTTCTACCGGGCTGAGACTCTACCGGTCCGGTTATTTTATCCTTGCATGAGTTCACCAATAATAAAATTGTTATAACTATAGGCATAAATATTTTTTTAATCATTTCAATTCTCAATTATTTTAATTTTCCATGTAATACCATGTTGATATTGCTTATAGGATCCCAAACAGCAAAAAATACTTCTTTTTCAAATATTGCAGGAACACTCATTATACTTGTAAAGTTGTTAGAAAATTTAAACAGATATTGAACTTCTGTACCATTATAGTGTGCGAGCCCGTCTCTCATTCTTATAAATATATCTTCCGGGTTCCTGCCGTAAATTTGATATCCGAAATTAGGTTCGTTAATTGAAAACTGCTTTACAAAATTTCGGTTTATATACCTAAATACATCCTGGGATATTACAAAATACACAGCCTCGCCTATTATATTAAAAGATTCGTACGTTATTTTATCAAGAGTATTTGAATAGATTTTTGTCAATGAATTATCATTATATTCATAAACCTGAATCGTGTCCGGAGCTCCGTTAATGCCATAGCTGAACTGAAGATTATCTATATAAACTTTGCTGTTTTCTTTTCTAATCTTTCTGAATTGTGAATAGAAATTTGCTTCATAAACTTTTTTCCATTCAGTACCGTCATATTGTAATATAAATCCTCTTTGATACATTTGATGATCATAAAAAACTACCCCGACTGCGTATATATCCGCAGCGTTTGTGCCCCAAATATCCATAATGTTTACTGTTTGCCATCCATTTGGTTGGTATGTAAAATTTAATGTCCAGCTCTTACCGTCGAAATGCCAGATATTGCCATCATCTCCACCCATCCAGACATTATTTCCACTAAAACCATATAACACATTACCATTACATCCCGGAGGCACTTCATAATTTGTCCATTTTGTCCCGTCAAAA
>JAJYZL010000074.1 GCA_021799965.1 bacterium
TTCTCGTGTTGGCCATTCTACTCTATGAAGTTCTTGTTTGGCCTCTTGTATAAAAGAAATTATCTTTGACATAAATTTGTTTTGTGCTTAAGAATTTACCACAAAAGACGCTAAATGTCCAGATTCTTAACTGATAAGGCGTGAGCTTGAATGAAGTTCTTGCGAGGTTCTACATCCTCACCCATCAAAATATCAAACATTTTATCTGCACCAACGGCGTCATCCACCTCCACTCTTTTTAATACCCTATTGCCGGGATTCATAGTTGTTTCCCAAAGCTGATCGGGATTCATTTCTCCGAGACCCTTATACCTCTGAGCATTGATTTTTTCATCAACTTTCTTGGTCATTTCTTTAACCACCTTTTCTTTTTCTGGCTCGCTGTAAACATATTTAAATTCCTTTCCTTTTTGAAGACGATAAAGAGGCGGCTGAGCGATATAAAGAAATCCTCCTTCAACTACTTGCGGAAAATGACGATAAAAAAGAGTAAGGAGAAGCGTTCTGATGTGAGCGCCATCGACATCAGCATCGGTCATTAATACAATCTTGTGATAGCGAAGCTTGGTTATATCGAATGATTCGGCAATAGCTGTACCAAGCGCCACGACCAAGGATTTAATTTCTTTATTAAGAAGCATCTTATCCATTCTGGATTTTTCCACATTAAGAATTTTTCCGCGCAAAGGCAAAATAGCTTGAGTCCGCCTATCTCTTCCTTGTTTAGCACTGCCACCGGCGCTGTCGCCCTCTACGATAAATAGTTCTGATTCTTCCGGCTTTCTTGAACTACAATCGGCTAATTTTCCAGGTAAAGTAAGCCCCTCTAAAACGCCTTTTCTTAAAACAGTTTCACGCGCAGCCTTGGCGGCCTTTCTGGCCTTAGCCGCAAGCATGCACTTTTCTATAATTCTCCGTCCATCAGAACCAAATCTTTCCAAGAAATCTTTCAGCGCCTCGCCGACAACAACTTCAACGGCTGTCCTGGCCTCAGTATTTCCTAATTTTGCTTTAGTCTGTCCTTCAAATTGAGGTTCTCTGACTTTTACAGAAATTACTGCGGTAAGACCCTCTCTGACATCGTCTCCGGTAAGATTTTCATCGGCATTTTTTATATACTCTTCTTTTTTAGCAAAATCATTAAGCGCCCTCGTAAGAGCAGATCGAAATCCTGTCAGATGAGTTCCTCCGTCTGGAGTATAGATATTATTTGCAAAGCTGAGTTCCTCAGTCTCCAGCTCGTCGTTAAATATTAAAGAAACTTCAACACCGATCTGTTCGTATTCTTTTTCAACATAAAACGGCTGATCCTGAAGCGGCTTAGAAGTCTCGCTTAAATATTTTATGAATGACAAAATTCCCCCATCAAATTGGAAGCTGTGATAATAAGTTGGGGCTTTTCTGGAATCAATAAATTCTATTTTTACACCCTTTGTTAAAAAAGCCTGCTGACGCAAATGATCTATGATCTTTTTTCTGTCAAATTCGGTTACTTTGAATATTTCCGGATCCGGCTGAAAAGTTTGTTTCGTTCCAGTGGTATCGCACTTGCCTGCCTTCCTAACTTTATATTGAGGCTTTCCTTGTTTATATTCCTGCTCATAAAGACCTCCATCCCTGCAAACTTCAGCCTTCATCCAAGTAGATAAAGCGCAAACGACAGAAACTCCGACACCGTGCAAACCTCCAGAAACCTTGTAAGAATCTCCTCCGAATTTTCCTCCGGCATGCAACGTAGTCATAACCGTTTCTAAAGCAGATTTTTTTGTCTGCTTGTGAATTTCTACGGGAATACCTCTGCCGTCATCAGTAATGGCTACTTTATTGTCTGGTAAAAGTTCGACTCGGATATTTTTAGCGTATCCGCCCATCGCTTCATCAATAGAATTATCAACGACCTCCCATATCAAATGATGCAAACCATCAATACCCGTAGTACCAATATACATTCCCGGCCTTTTTCTGACCGGATCAAGACCCTCTAAAACATAAATATCTTTAGCTGTATAAGACGGCGCTTCCTTTGCCTTTTCTTCTCCGCTCGCTGATGAATTTTTTATATCTTTTGCCATATTTTACAAAATTAAAAAAGCTATTTTGCGGCTTTTTATGGATAAAATTTAAACCTTTTTATGAGTAAATTATATCATAAAAACACCAAAATATCCAAACAAAAAAACCAGTATTTCTACTGGTTTTTGTAATGAATAAAATCAAATTCTTTTATGTCGTAAACTATATTCTTTCTCTCTACAACTATTCTCCATCCATGTTTCTTTGCATAGTCAACCAAGATTCCATCTGGATTAAAAGCAATCGGTTTGCCGACTAATTCCAGCATTGAAATATCGGTGGCGCTGTCACCGACAGCCACAGAATTTTTCCAATCCGGACTTATATTCAATTGATCTACTATTTTCATAAGCAGCTTGCTCTTTTTATCGTAGCTGTCTCTTTGCGCAAATTCTTTAGTAAATAAGCCTTTTTCTGTTTTCAATGCGGTTCCAAAAGCCATATCAAATCCAAGACGTTTCGCAAAATCTTTCACCATAAATACAGGCGAGCCGGAAATAGCAATCAAATAATAGCCTTGTTTTTTTAAATCCCCCACCAAATCTCTTGTAAATCTATAAACTTTCTTTTTTTGTTTGTTCATCACCACCTTTCCAATTTTCAAAACATCGCTGCTTTTACATCCAACGATGTGTCGGAAATAAACCTCTGCCACTTTATTTATATAAGTATCATAATTAGCAACGCGATTTAACCAAGCATGATAGTCTTCTTCAATTTCATCTTCGGCTTTTTTTAAAAATATTCCTTCTTTTACTAATCCATTTACAAGTTCAATTAAAAGCGAAGAACGGAATATGGTGCCGTCTATATCAAAAGCGGCTATTTTAATTTTTCTCTTGTTTGGCCTTGCCATATTTTAATATTATCAGATATTATATTTTTTGATAACCTCGTTAAACTGAGCTTTGTCCGCATCCTTAACAGGCGTTCCGTCCGGAACCTCAATTTTAAAAGGATTAACATAAACACCAAATTTGTGAATTTCGTAATGCAGATGAGGACCAGTTGCCTCTCCGGTAGAACCCACATAGCCGACTACCTGACCTTGTTTAACAGCTACCCCCTTTTTAATTCCTTTAGCCAAACCTTCGAAGTGACCATAAACACTGGTATATTCTTCGTTGTATCTGATGGTAACAGATATTCCGTATGGACCATTCCATCCAGCCTGTATTACAGTTCCATCGCCAATTGCAACAGCTGGAGTGCCATAATTAGCTGCTAAATCTAATGCCCGATGCGCATGATAAAAAGTTTGAGTAACCGGATCCAGGCGATTATAACTAAATCCAGAACTTATATATTTATATTGGATTGGTGATTTTAAAAATGCTTTTTGAAGCGATTTTCCATTTTCATCGTAATACGCTTCCTTTCCATCGCTGTCCTTAAAATAATAACCAAGATATTGATTGCCATTATTTATAAATTTAGCAGCCAAAATCTTTCCTGGCATAACATAATTTCCGTTCAAAAATCTTTTTTCGTATACAACTTTAAACGTATCTCCTTTTTGTACATCTCCGGCAAAATCAATTTGCCACGCAAACATATCAGCCAAGGCAATTACTAATCTTTGATCTAAATGCTGACTCAGCATGGTTTCGTAAAGTGAAGAATCAATAGTTCCCTCGGCGGTTGCAATTTCGGTTTGATAGTTTATTGGAGACTCTACCGCATTCCAATGATCCTCCGTCGTCGTAGAACTATTCTTTACTGTAAGTTTATTTTCCGTATCTATATTGTAATCAAGTTCTTTTAATGCTCCAGTTTCTTTGTTAAAAGTAAAA
>JAJYZL010000075.1 GCA_021799965.1 bacterium
GCCTGCGGTCAGGGTTTTTTTAGCCGAGAATTTTTAAAGAACGGAGCAAGGGTTATTGGCGTTGATGTATCACGGGAGCTCATTCATCTGGCCCGAGAATTAACAAAAAAAGAATTACCAGATACAAAGGCGGAATTTATAACTTCGCCAGCCGATGACCTGAGTTTTATCAAGGAAAATAGTATTGATAAGGTTGTGGTTGTGCTGGCTATTCAAAATATAGATAATGTCGACGGTGTTTTTAGGGAATGTCAAAAAGTTTTAAAGCCGAGTGGAAAATTATTTTTAGTAACGAACCATCCCGCCTTCAGGATTCCAAAGCAAAGTGATTGGGGCTGGGATGATAAAGAAAAAATACAATATCGTCGCATAAATGAGTATCTTTCCGAATCAAAGGTAAAAATTCAGATGCACCCAGGTGAAAATCCCGAGAAAAAAACCATTTCTTTTCATAGGCCGCTCCAGTATTATTTTAAATTGCTAAACAAGAATGGTTTTGCCGCGGCTCGGCTAGAGGAGTGGAATTCAAACAGGAAGAGCCAGCCTGGCCCAAGAGCGAAGGCCGAAGATAGGGCGCGCAAGGAAATCCCGCTGTTTATGTTTTTGGAAGCTATTAAGTTAAAATAAATTTATGATTAATTACGATGATTTTTCTAAAGTTGAATTAAGAATCGCCAAGGTTTTGGAAGCTAGTCGAGTTGAGGGCTCGGAAAAGCTTTTAAAACTTATTTTGGATGCCGGGGACAAAGATGAGGCGGGAGCTTTGGTGAAAAGACAAGTTATTGCCGGTATCGGAAAATTTTATGTTCCGGAGGATTTGGTCGGTAAACAAATTACTATTGTGGCGAACCTTGAACCCAGAAAATTTACAATTAAACATAAAGCCGCAGACGGACAGCCGGAGCAGGTGATCCTAGAAAGCAACGGAATGATTTTGGCTGCCAGCGATGAAGCTGGAATCGCCTTGCTTATGCCGGATAAGGAAATTAAGCCGGGAAGCAGCATAGGCTAATCAAAGTCTATGAAATATAATAAACTGGTCAGGGATAAAATTCCCGAATATATTAAAAGCAAGGGCGAAATGGCGATTAGTCATATTGCGGATGACAAGGAGTATTGGTTGAAGCTTAAAGAAAAATTACAGGAAGAGGTAAAAGAATTTTTTGAAGCTGAAAGCATGGACGAACTGGCGGATATTCTTGAAGTGATCGAAGCTATCTATAAATATAAAAATTTTGATAAGCTGGAAATAGAAAAAATTAAAAAACAGAAATCAGAAAAGCGAGGAAAATTCGAAAAAAGAATTATTCTCGATGAGTCATAATATAACCTTATTAAAAAATAAAAAAATGAAAGTAAAAATAAAAAAACTTCACAAAGATGCCGTTGTTCCGAAATATGCCCATGAGGGCGATGCCGGAGTGGATTTTTTTGCAACAACAAAACACTCTTTAAAACCCGGTGAAAGGTGCTTGGTTGGAACAGGTCTTTCCTTTGAATTTCCAAATGGCTACGAGCTTCAGATCAGGCCCAGAAGCGGATTGGCGCTCAAAAAGGGTATTTCAATTGTTAATACCCCCGGTACTTTAGATGCCGGCTATAGAGGGGAATTGGGAATAATAATTATTAATCATGGAAACGAGGATTTTGAAATAAATCCAGGAGACAAAATTGCGCAGGGGGTTTTTAATAAAATAGAGATAAGTGAATTTGAGGAGGTGGAGGAGCTTTCTGATAGTGTTCGTGGCGAAGGCGGATTTGGATCGACGGGTTTAAAAAAATAATTTTTTAGTCTTTTTGTATTTCCCGAAAGCTGCGCAGCCGAGCGGGCAAGGTGTTCTATATGCTAAATTGTCTGCGATAATCGGAGTTTGTTCCATCCGGCGCGGAACAACTCCTGAGTCTCGCTCCAACATCGGAACCCAGCATGTTGGAGCTCCGAATCTTCTCCACGACAATTTAGCATATAAAACGAGCGAGGCGAGGAACTAGTGAGTGAATCCGCTGGGATGAGCGAAACGGCTTGAGGAAATATAAAAAGATTAAATTTATGAAAAACAAAAAATTTGAAAAATTCCTAAAACTTTACGATTATTCTTTACCTTCTGAATTGATCGCCAAAAAACCGGCGAGTCCTCGGGATAGTGCCAAGCTTTTGGTTTATAAAAGAAAAACAAACCAGGCATTTTTTGATACTTTTAAAAATTTAGGCAAGTATTTATCCAAGAATTCAGTTTTGGTTTTAAATGATACTCGTGTTTTGCCGGCACGTCTTGTGGTAAAAAAGCCGACAGGTGGCTTGGCCAGGATTTTATATATAGATAAAAATAAAAATTTATTGGAATTTTTGTCTGATAGGAATTTGGATATCGGTTCAAAAATAGAAATTAATCCGAAAATATTTTTTATTGTTAAAAATAAAGTTGGTGGGCATTATTTTCTGAAGCCTTCTTTTTCCATAAATAAAACTTTTGAAATTTTGGAAAAATACGGAATTACTCCTATTCCGCCTTATATCAAAAACGTCCCTCTTTCGGAAAAGCAGTTGAGAAAAGAATATCAGACGGTTTTTGCTGAAAATAAAGGATCGGTAGCTGCGCCGACTGCATCACTCCATTTTACAAAACGACTTTTGCGCGAAATTCAGAAAGCCGGTCATAAGATTATTTACATAACCCTTCATGTTAACTTAGGAACATTCGCTCCGCTTACAGAAGAGAATTTAAAGAAATTAAAACTGCATACCGAATACTATGAGATAAGCAAGAGGTCTACAGAAATTTTAAATAAAGCCAAAAAAGATAGCGCTCCGATTATAGCTGTAGGGACAACCGTTGTTCGCGCCCTTGAGTCAGCCGTTAATAATCATAGTCTCTCTAGAGAGACCAGGGCTAATTGTTTAAAAAAACTCAATGGAGAAACTAATATATTTATTAAAGAGGGATACAAATTTAAATTCGTAGATGGGCTTATCACTAATTTTCATGTTCCCAAATCAAGTTTGCTTATGCTGGTTTCGGCTTTGGTTGGACGAAAGTTATTATTGAACCTATATAAAAAAGCTATTTCTAAAAAATTCAGATTTTTTTCTTTTGGGGACGGAATGTTGATAATTGATAAATAAAAATATCTGTTAGATTGATTTTTACAAGAGGGGGGTAAAATACTTTTATAGGGTGTTATATTAATAATCAATAAAAATAAAATGAGAACTGTTAAAAACGAAGGTTTCATTTCCTTGCCTGTAATTATCGGCGGAGCGGTATTGGCTCTTGGATTAATAGGCGGCGCTATATACGAATTAAATGCTAATAATTCTAGTTCAGCTTTAAATAGCGGTAAATTAACCGCTGATACGTCATCCGCCTTTTATCATACAGGTGATACCCCGGCTTCTTTTGCTGTTAAAGTTATTTCTCCAAATGGAGGAGAGAGTTTTAAAAAGGGCGATAATATTTTAATAAAGTGGTCTGGCGGAAAAAATAAGGTTGAAATTGGGCTTGTTAATAGCGCGGGTGGAATTTTGGGATGGATTACCTCTACCGCCGATCCAAATGGCAGCTTGGAATGGGATGGATCTTATGTTAAAGACTTGGTTGGCAGCGCTGCCTATACAGTACCATCGGGCGCTTATAAAATTATAGCGGTTTCCGCTAATTCTCTTAATAATTATTGCTTTGGCTGTGCTGACGGTGGCAGTTTCCATGGCCGTCCTTATTTGTTCGCTGAGCTTGGCTTGGCGGGTGGTTGCCCTTGGGCCGCTCGCTCTCGGTTGGTTCTATGTTGACGGCGTCAGTGTTTTGTTCCTGGTGACGGTGGCCGTCGTCTCCTGCAGCGCGGCCATTTATTCAGCCGGT
>JAJYZL010000076.1 GCA_021799965.1 bacterium
TTGATTGTTCTTTTGTTCTATGAGGACAATATCAAAAAAAATGGTCTGAAACTTATCAATGGTTGTCTTAAAAAACTATATTCTCGGACACGCTCCTAGCTGAGGAGCACTCCATGTAGAACTACTGTCTGTAGAATATGAATAGTAAATCCTGTCCCAGGGTGAATCGGAAGAATATAACCATCCCCCAAACCACTGTTTCCAGATATTCCCTTCCTTTACAATTGTCGTTGAATATATATCATATCCCTTAAATACCTGTGTCCCTGGAGATGTTGGCTGATCTGCTATACTAAAACTAAACGAAATTGATAAGTAGATTTTGTGTACCTACTAGCTCCATGGGAACACCGGGCAGATTTTTCTGTAAAGCACTCCATAAGATTGCCTGCATATACAAACCACGAAATCCTGCCTCGATCGTCTTTCTACGAAAATAATCCAGCGCTTCTTTTGCCGCTTTTGTACCTCCAATTCCTTTAATGAAATTATCCAACTCATAACTAGCAAATACAGGTTTACCATCAATTTTGTAATAAGATGATCGCCTGAAATATTTGTTTATGACTCTATTTACAATAGTATTAAAAGTGATCCTATTTACACCCCCTTTCCAATATACCTGAGTTTTATTTGGCTCTTTCGGATCCCAATAAGTAGTAGCGTCATGGTTTGCCCACATGATATAAAATTTCATCCTGTGGTGATTATCCCTTAAAAAACCATTATCTAAGCAATCCTCTAATAAAGGTTTATTGCCGTACCAGTACCAATCAAAAATAAAAACATTGATATTATGTGAGACTGCTGCATTAATTTTTTCATCCATGACTTTCGGATCAGCTTCATTCTGATAACCCCATAATGGTACTCTGGGCTGGTGCTCACCTGGTACTTTGGGCCTTGCATTCCATATTGTCTCCCATTCCACTTTCTTAGCAGGAAAAATAAATTCAAGTCTGGGATCATAATGATAGTTAGGCCAATAAAACGCTGCGACATCATACTTACTATTCGAGGTTAATATACCATTCTTATTTGATATTCCATTTTGAGCATTCTGTGCCAAGGAATTCTTCGCCACAATAAACGCTGTAAATATTAGAATTGTTAAGATTCCAAAAAACATGTTCCTTTTAATCATAATATTCTCTTACCTAGTCAGCCCTTAAAAACCCAAATTTCTTTTTTGGGAGTAAAAAACTTGATTGAAAAAAGAAATAATTGGCGATATAAAACTGCGATAAAAATAGAGCCAAAAAGATGATGCCCATTTTCTCATCATCCTTTTGAAATTAAATGCTGCTGCTGATAACATAACAGTTATTGAATCACCAGTTATCCCTTTGTAATAATTTCTATTCATTCTATGATCTGACTTAAGATGCCCAATCACGGGCTCTATTGCTGCTCTTCTGCAGAATTGCTTCTTTAATTTACTCTGTTTATACTTCGTCTGTGTTTTTATTGCTAAATGGTTTTGGACTTTGAATTGCTACTTCATTTATTTTACTCGTTTCTCTGTAACCTCTATCTACTGTGGCTGTTTTTATACTGGCTGTTTCCAACAACTTTTCTGCTTGATCTATTGCCGGCTTGAGCGTATATACATCATATGGATTCCTAAAACTCATTGCTCCTAATATTACTCCCGTCGTTTGTGTCGTTATTATTGATACTTTATTGCCAAACCTGCCTGCCAGCAGGCAGGCTCATACTTCTTTGCTTCTTTTCCCTTAGAGATACATTCTACTTCCGGCTCGTGTAATGAATAGACTTTATGCTTGTCGTCTTTTTTCTGAGCTAACACTCTGTTCAACAATTCTAATTCTGTTTGATACTGTGAGTTAGGTTCTAAATTACGCTCCAATTCTCTTACCAATCTTCCGGCTATGGTTTTTACTTTTCTGTCTGCCTTGCGTGCTTTACGGTAATTCTTTGGATGATTCCGAAATCTCTGATCTACAGAGAGCCTCTTTAGTGTTCTACTGTAGCTTTGTCGTACAGCTAAGCCTTCTTTTTCTGATATCGCCTTACATTTTGTAATGATCTTTCTGTGTAATTTATTATCTGTCGGAAACGTGATATTTTTCTCTTGTACCGTGGTGTCTATGCTTACATCCGGATCAAATCTGTCATCACCGTTTATATGAATGCTTTCTTTGAATATCAATT
This sequence comes from bacterium, assembly GCA_021799965.1. Taxonomy (GTDB): domain Bacteria; phylum Patescibacteriota; class Minisyncoccia; order UBA6257; family 02-FULL-45-10c; genus JAHILT01. The sequence goes on from JAJYZL010000076.1 coordinate 2,176, forward strand.
CTATGCCTTGCTCGCCTATGCGATTTCGGAAATGAACCAACTTGACTTGCCTCACATGGTAACTTTGCTACAAACTCACTCTGTCCACACAGATATTGATAGTAAACATTTTCCGAGTATTGTTCCACTACACTTTCATCTGAAATATTACGCAGATGTTTTAATATCAACAGACCTACCATTAACCGAATCGGCAGTGCAGGGCGTCCATTATCTGAACAGTATAGAGAACTGAAAGCCTCTTCAAATTTCTGCCAGTTAATTTTCTCTGCCAAGATGAATAATGGATGTTTCTGATCTAAGGTATCCTTTAAGGAGAAGAATATACTGATTTGTGATTTCTTTTCTGTCTTTTTTATCATATTATTTTGCAAGGTTTTTTATGCAAATTATTTAAATCTTGCATCTTTTGCTAATCTTTTCTTTGCCTTTTTCCTTCTTTTCTCTCTGATCTATCCGTTTGTGCCACTTTTTAAGGACTGACTATATAGAAATAATTAAGTTTGAAGGAAGGGTTTAGAATAACAACTAATTTTTATATCAGATAAGATTTTGACTATGCACAAGCAGCAAAACTTGCAGAAATACTGAATCAAACAGAAATAATTTTTCCAGGAACTGCCTTACAACTAAAATTTAAAATCTCCGCACTTTTTAACTGCAAGAAGTAATGAGTTCTGATGCTAAACATCATCTTATCAGCCTTGCCCCCTTGAGTCTCTTTCCAATACCGTTATTCTTCCTATTTTATACCGCCGATTACCGTCTTCATCACCGTGGGGTAATTCAATTACGGGTGTTCCATCCCTCATGCCAACAGAAACATACAGATCGTATTTACCGGGCTTTACATTACGGAAGAATACACCTTCCGGGTCATTGAATGTTGGATCTATCGTAAATCCCGGTTCCCATTCTCTGGCGGGGGCTTTGCCGGGCGCTGCGACCTTAAGATCTTTCATGTCAAAACTTTCATCAACAAGAACAGATACAATCCCTCCTTTTTCATCTTTAAGCGTGACGCAGGGAAAGCCTCCCGGATAGCATGGTGCCACTCCGGCATTTGCCCAGGAAGCAGCCACTTTAAAATTCTCACCCAGTTTTACCTCTTCAGGCCATGATATGGAACGGAGCTGGATACGATAGCCCATGCGAAGGTTGATCTTGTCTATAATATCCCGGTTTGCTTCCAAAAATTCCCGGGGCCACCATTGAATAGACATATAACTGGCGTGGTAATCTTCAATAGATTTAAGAAGGAGAGCCTTACTCCAAGCTTTTGTCCTTACGGATGCACCATAATGCTGAGCCTCCAAAACAACCGGCATTGTCGGCCAAAAAAGCTGAGCCATTTCCGCATGATACCAGGAATTTGGCGGCGGCGCGACTAAAATGCTAAAATCAGTTAAGGAAACTCCTTTGGAGAAAGCGTAATCGGTAATCGGAAAGCGTTTTCCCCGCTTATCAGGCCCGGCAAAGTCATCGTTGATATATAATTGGGTATGTTTAAAGTGCCTGCAATATATGTCAACGTACTTCTCCTTCACTTCCAGGCTGTAATCTATTTTTGAGCTAAGCACTGTATGGCCTTCTCCCCACAGCCCAAAATGGCCGATATCAACAAAAGCGACATTCGGATTACCATCATAC
>JAJYZL010000077.1 GCA_021799965.1 bacterium
TTTCCGGAAAACTTTTCAACCCATCTAAGAATAGCCGCAGTATCATTGAATCCCACATTAAGTTCGCTCTTAATCTCTGAAGAAAGATTATCCAAAGTTCCCACAGTAGATTTTAATTCTTCTGAAACGGATTTTAAACTGCTTACCATCATGCCAAAGGATCTCTGCATAACTGCAACTTCATCTTTTCCATTTCTAACATTAATCTTGATGGACAAATCGCCGTATGCAATCTGTTCTGCTTGTTTTGCTAATTCTTGAATTGGTTTGCCGATAATGTTAACAAAAAACAAAGTCAAGCCTATGCAGATAAAAACTAATAATGCGCCAAAGACAACGAAAGATATAATTACACTATTAAATGCATTCCCGGCTTTGCGACTTAAGGGTCCATCATTTTCTTCAGAAATTCTGTTTAACCTAACGATATTGTCCCTTATTTTTTCTTCAAGATTGAACATCGCTCCAGCAATTAGCCCTTTAGCTTTTTGATAGGATTGTTGTGTATTGTAAATATGAAAAAGTGTGTCTCTGTATTTTCGAAAAGTATTTCTTTGAGCAATAATGTTTTGTACGCCGGAAATTATTTGAGGATAAATCTTTGCAAGTTTTCTAATATTATCTAAAGTTGCGGTTATTGATGTATCAAGGTCCATCAGATCATACCGCGATTGTTGGTAAACTTGAGGGTCCATTAATAAAGAAATTCTGTCGATTGTAATCCTTTCACGGTTAAAGTCGATTCTAAGTTTTAGCAACTCGATGGAAAGGGGATATTCTATTGTAGTCAATTCCTGCTGTCTGTCTCTTATCGTGATTAAATTCACGAACGCAACAGAGATCATAATTAGAACAATAACAAGAAGTACGGCAAACCCGAGAAGAAGTTTGTTTTTAATATTTAAGTTATTTATCCATTTCATATTGACCTCGCATTTAAAACACGTTCGATTTCTTTGGTTAAGTCTTCAAACTTATAAGGCTTTTCTAAGATGCCGACAATGCCTGCCTGTTTTGCTTCTTCTATTTTAGTCTCTAAACCGGAAACCCAAACAGCAACAATTTTGCTATTGGGATATTTTTCTAGCAGAGCGCGAATGATCGGCATTCCATCTTCACCGCGCATTAATAAATCGCACGTTGTAATATCTGGATGATTTTGTTCGTGCATACGAAGCGCTTCTTCCGTGTTTGTAGCCACGCCAACAACAAAATGTTTAGCCTGCTCAAGCAAGAATTTGAGAGAACCTTTCATAAAAATCGAGTTCTCGATGATTAATATTTTAGCCATATTTTTCTCCGTTAAAATTAGTACTCAGTCAACAGTCTACAGTCATCAGTCCACTGCCGACTGTGGACTGCCCACTGCTGACTGCCAACTGTAGACTGCCTACTCACTTATACATCCACACCCTTAACAGCGAAAGCAGTTGATCCGTATTTACCGGTTTGGTAATGTAATCCGAAGCGCCGGCTTCAATACATTTTTCGCGGTCGCCTTTCATTGCCTTTGCCGTAAGCGCAATAATTGGGAGCTTCTTAAAGTCTGTATTTTTACGGATAATTCTTGTTGTTTCGTAACCATCCATTACCGGCATCATAATATCCATCAACACAGCGTCAACATCCGAGGTGTTTTTAATCAGTTGAATTGCATCCTTTCCATTCTCTGCGGTAAGCACAACAACGCCGTGCCGTTCAAGAACGCTTGTAAGAGCAAAGATATTCCGCATATCGTCATCAACTACGAGAATTTTTTTACCGCGTAAAGAGGTATCTTCTTCATAAAATTTTTCAACCATCTTCCGTTTTTCTTCGGGCAATTTAGAAATAACTCTATGTAAGAAGAGAGCAGTTTCATCAACAAGCCGTTCGGGGTCGCGTACATTTTTCACAACAATTGAAGAAGATATTTTCTTTAAGAACGCTTCTTCTTTTTTGGTTAAGTCCTTTCCGGTATGAATAATAACCGGAAGTTCGGCAAGCTCTTTATCTTTCTGCATCTCTTCAAGCACTTCCATTCCACTAACGATAGGCAGCATAAGATCAAGAATCATACAATCGAATTTTTCTTTACGAAGAAGTTCAAGCGCTTGCTCACCGTTTTCGGCAAGTGTTATTTTAACATCGCCGTTGCCGATTAGTTTAACAATATCTTCTCTATCAACTGCATCATCATCAACAACTAATAATTTTCTGGGACGCTGAATATAATCTGCGATATGTTCGAATGCTCTTTCCAACGACTCTTTGTTAACCGGTTTAGTGAAGTAGCCAATAGCTCCGCGTTGCAATCCGCGCATTTTTTCTTCTTCAACAGAAATTATTTGAACCGGAATATGACGCGTATCCGGATCTAATTTTAGGCGGTCTAAAACTGTCCATCCGTCCAAATCCGGAAAGTTGAGATCGAGCGTTATTGCATCCGGTTTATATTTTTTAACTAAATCTAAAACATCATTACCGTTGGGTGAAACAACCGCTTTGAAATTATTATCATGCGCAACATCAAATAGAATCTCTGCAAATTTCAAATCGTCTTCGGCAATAAGAATAATTTTATCATCCGGCTCAATTAAATTACGGTCGTCATTGAACGCAATTTTTGTGATCGGTTTTTCCTTGCGGTTTAGCGGAGATTTTACCTCCGCCTTTTCGAAAGGAGTCTCATCGCCTGTTCCTTCTTCCTCAAAGAATGGCTTTTTAGTAGTTGAAGGAATAATCGGTTCATTACTCTCTTTCTTTTTAGACGACAAATAATTTAGGGGCAGATAGAGAGTGAATGTACTTCCTTCGTCCGGCTTGCTGGTTACTTTTAGCTCGCCGCCTAAGAGTACTGCAATCTCACGGCTGATTGAAAGACCTAAACCGGTTCCGCCATATTTACGGCTGGTGCTTCCATCGGCTTGTTGGAACGCTTCGAAAATAATTTTCTGTTTCTCCACCGGAATACCGATACCGGTATCTGTAACAGAGAATGAAATTACCTGCCGTGCACGGTTAAGCGATGCATGATCGTAACTCCATCCGCTATGAGCCGGCGCAATCTTTACATTAACGCTTCCTTTTTCAGTAAACTTAAATGCATTAGAAAGAAGATTCTTCATTACCTGCTGCAAGCGTTTTTCATCTGTCTGTATTGAATGAGGCGAGTTGGGAGAAATCTCTACATCAAATCCGAGACCCTTTGCATCTGCCATGTGAGAAAATGTTCTGTTGATCTGAGATTTTATTTCTAACAGAGAAACATCACCTAAGTCAACCGAAACAGTTCCGCTTTCAATTTTGGATAGATCCAAAATATCATTGATAAGATTCAGCAGATCGTTACCGGATGAGTGAATTGTATTTGCGTAATCAACTTCCTTATCGGCAAGATGTTTTTCCGGATTATCGGCAAGTTGTTTAGAAAGAATAAGCAAGCTGTTAAGAGGAGTTCTAAGTTCGTGCGACATATTTGAGAGGAACTCGGATTTGTATTTAGAAGTAAGCGCAAGTTGTTCGGCTTTTTCTTCCAATGCTCCTCTGGCTTGTTCAACTTCACGATTCTTAATTTCAACTTCGGCTTTCTGTTCGGAAAGCAATTTTGCTTTTTCTTCAAGCTCTTCATTGGTCTGCTGTAATTCTTCCTGCTGGCTTTGCAATTCTTCGGCAAGCGCTTGAGATTTCTGCAGCAATCCTTCCGTTCTTGTGTTGGCTTCAATTGTGTTAAGCACAATTCCTAAGCTGTCCATCAATTGATCTAAGAATGTTTGATGAATTTGGCTGAACAAATTAAACGATGCCAATTCTATAACTGCTT
>JAJYZL010000078.1 GCA_021799965.1 bacterium
TTTTAACGCGCCAGCTGCTGATGGTGGTAACGACATACGGCGTTTTATATTTTTTCATCAAAATAGATCCTATAATATCCGGATCTATCTGGATGCCCAGATCATCAATAAAAAAAACTCTGTCGCCATCGCCGTCAAAAACAATTCCCAGATCGGCCCGATGACTCCTTACTGCTTTTTTAATATCATCCAGCGCGCCGTCTTTAAGCGGATTAGGTCCGTGCCCGGGGAAATTTCCGTCCGGCTTATCATTTATAAATACCGGATGTATATGCTTATTATCTTTAACCAGCTCTTTTAAAACCAAACCAGTCGTGCCATTAGAGCAGTCAATGACTATATTTAAACGACGTTTAATCTTAATAAAACGCCTTAAAAACATTATGTATTTAATTAAATATTTATTTTTGTTGAAACTAGAAGCTGGCGAACTAGTAAATAAAGAAGGCTTGAAATGAGTAATCTGTATATCTAGCTTCTTATTTCCAGTGCCTAATTTCTCTAAATTATTCAAAACTTCTTTGCCGCTGACCGGAACCGCATTTTTTTTCATAATTTTCAGGCCGTTATATTCTTTCGGATTATGAGATGCCGTTACCATAATTCCACCATCCGCCTTATATTTATTCACCAAAAAATAATTTGCCGGAGTGGTAATCATACCGGCCGATATTATTTTAAGACCCTTCTTTTTTTTAAGCGCCGCCAAAACAGATCTGTATAGCGCAGGCGAACTTAAGCGCGCGTCATAGCCAACCACCACAGTTCCGCTAAAAATATTCTTAATACCAGAAACAATATTAAAAACAATGTCCTCATTTATTTCTGAAGGATATTTTCCTCTAATATCATTAGCCTTAAAAATATTTTTTTTTATTAAATCTAGACTCATCTTGACTTTAATTATATCACCGCTAGGATTACTTATAGCACTTTAGACAAGACTGGTTTCACAAGGAGGATATATGGACCTGAATGAATTATCCGTTAAAGAAATGACGAGGATAATTTCCCCCATCTTAAAAAGAAATTTTTTGGAATGGAAGCAGCTTAAGAAAAAAATTCTTTCTAAGAGCGGAATAAAGAGCGCCGAGCTTGACGAAAAAAGACTGGAAAAGGTTATCTCGTCCGAACCGCTGGCTTTATTTTATGCCACCTGGCTCAAGCTTCCCAACTCTAAAGAGAGCACGGACAAGCTCAACGAGAAAATAACTGGATACATAAGAGGCCTTTTCTCCAAAGAATTAGACCAGAAAGCCGCCGAAAGACTTTCCTTGAAATGCAGATTCATCACGGGTATTTACCGGGATATAACGCCAAGAACCATCAAGGCAATATTGGCCATGGCAAAACTGTATTCCAACGAAATCGACTTCCAGAAGATAATGGAAAACGAAACCGCTTACAAGACGATAATGAAAAGTTCCATGAGTCTGGCAGACTGGCGCCTGCATGCAGCCATTCTTCTCGGCTCTATGGTACTTTTCGAAATAACTCCGGAAAGCGCGGTAAAATTCCATTGCTTCAGTTTTGAAATAGTCTCCAAAAGAGAAAAAGAGATTTTCTCTTAATCCGCCAGCTGGCGGACCAGCCCCCTGAAAATTCAGGGGGCTTTTTTATTTTTAAACAATATTCTCCACCCTCATATACCAAAATGCCATTTTTTTTGTTAAAATTATTGTAATTTAAAAGTGCGTCAGCACTTATCTTTTACAGCATGGCAAAAAATAAAAAAAATAAAGATCTGAAAAAAAACGGAGGAAGCTCCGGAACATTAAAAAAAGTTTCTAATTTGCGAGCGCAGATAGATCCTGAAACAGAAAAAAGCATAATCGCGGTATTTTTTATAGGCATAACCATAATTTTAATCTTGGCCAGCTTCCAAAAAGCAGGGCCAGCCGGAGAATTTATATTTGAAAAATTAAGTTTTCTTTTTGGCTTGGGATATTACCTCTTCCCGGCAATAATGCTCATAATGGCAGTAGATTTTTTGACCGGTAAAGACGAAAAATATCACGATCTTTCCGTTAGATTCTTTGGCGCTTTATTTTTTATATTTTCCGGATTAGGTCTCATTGATATTTTAGACAAAGGAAGGGGCGGTCTCATCGGCCAGTGGATGGGATCAATACAGATTCCTTTCGGGTACGTAGCCGCAATCATAATCACTTCAACTATTATCATCGCTTCGCTGCTTTTAACACTGAATATTCCTTTAAAATGGAGACTTAAAAAGGAAGAAGAGGAAGAAGAAAACAAAGAAAAAGAAGAATTGGAAGAAATTAAAATCGCCAACGTAAAAGAACGCGCAGAAAAACCCATAGAAGAAGAAAAGCCCGATAAAAAATCCGCAAAGAAAGAAGTGTCAGAAGAAGAGCCCAAGATCTCTTCAGACAAATCATTCTTTATGCCCAAAAAAGCTTCGCTTGGAAAGATAAAAAATTACACTCCTCCGCCGCTAAGCCTGTTAAAATCAACTGTAGAAAAACCAACCTCCGGAGATCTTCGCGCTAACGCAAATATAATCAAAAGAACTCTGGAAAGCTTCGGCATTCCGGTTGAAATGGGAGAAATAAGTATTGGTCCGAAAGTAACCCGCTACACCCTGAAGCCTGCCGAGGGTATAAAATTGGCCAGAATAACAGCCCTGAACCAAGATCTTTCGTTGGCTTTAGCGGCTCATCCGATAAGAATCGAAGCCCCGATTCCAGGAAAATCTTTAGTTGGAATAGAAGTGCCAAATAAATCTGCCGCCGTTGTCCGCCTTGGCAGCCTTATGACTTTTCCGGAATTTATTAGTTCCGGGTCGCTCGGATTTATTCTCGGCCGCGATGTAACCGGCGAACCTATTATGGCCGATCTGGCAAAAATGCCACACCTTTTAGTTGCGGGAAGCACCGGTTCCGGTAAATCGGTAGCCATACACTCCATTCTGATTTCTCTTTTATACAAAAATTCTCCGGAAACCCTGAAGCTTATTTTGATCGATCCAAAAAGAGTTGAGCTTACAATCTACAACGATATTCCTCACCTGATCTCGCCTGTTATAACTGAAGGAAAGAAAGCCCTTGGCGTTTTCCGCTGGGCTATCAGTGAAATGGAACGTCGTTATGAGCAGCTTCAATCTGCCGGAGCCAGAGATATAAAAAGCTACAATAAAAGCCATTCTTCTGAAGCGCTTCCTTATATTGTAATACCAGTAGACGAGTTGGCCGATCTTATGGCTGCCTATGGAAGAGACATTGAGAGTTCAATCGTCCGTCTGGCACAAATGGCTCGCGCCACAGGAATACATCTTGTGCTTTCCACTCAAAGACCGTCTGTGGAAGTTATTACCGGACTCATTAAAGCCAACATCCCTGCTCGTATCGCCCTCAAAGTCGCCAGCCAGGTAGACTCAAGGACCATTCTTGATATGGCCGGAGCAGAAAAACTTTTGGGTGGCGGCGATATGCTTTTCCTCTCATCTGAATTATCAAAGCCAAAAAGAATTCAAGGCGCATATCTTGGCGAAGAAGAATTGCACGCTGTAACCAACTTCATCAGAGAAAATAATGAAAGCGGGATACCAGATGAAAATCTTGGAGCTCCGCACGAATTTAAATTAGAAGAAAATGAAAGAAAAGACATAAATGATATTGATTTTGATAAATTCGCAAAAGAAAGCAATGACGACGACGAGCTCTTAGAAGAAGCGGTGAAAGTGGTGCGAGAAGCCAAAAAAGCTTCGGCATCGCTGCTCCAAAGAAGATTATCGGTTGGCTATGCGAG
>JAJYZL010000079.1 GCA_021799965.1 bacterium
ATGGAAGGAACTAAAACCATACCGGAACGTTGCTCGAACAAAGCCTGCGTCAATCACAATCCACACAAAAAACAAAATGGATAAAAATCGCGGATTAGAAGATTTGGTAAAAGAAAATGGCAAGATTAAGAAGGCCTACGATCTCGCTTTCAATTTACACAGGAATCAAAAAAGAAAAAATGGGGAGCCTTATTTTAATCACGTTGCGACAACGGCTCAGACTATTATCAATTGGGGTCTTGATGATACAAGCATTATCGCTGCGCTACTTCACGATGTAGTTGAAGACACCAACTATCCTCTGGAAAAAATCAGGGAAGAATTTGGAGAGGAAGTGGCGTTTTTGGTTGACGGCGTTACCAAATTAGGCAAAATAAAATACCGTGGCGTGGAGCGACAGGTGGAAAACCTCAGAAAAATGATGCTGGCTTTAAGCCAAGATTTAAGAGTAATAATAATTAAACTAGCCGACCGACTTCACAACATGAAAACACTTTCGGCGCTCCCACCCCAAAAGCAAAAGAGAATTGCGCTGGAAACTTCAGAAATATACGCTCCCTTGGCTTACAGACTGGGCATGCAATGGATCAGCGGAGAACTTGAAGATCTGGCATTCCCTTACATTTACCCAAAAGAATATTTATGGCTCACGGAAAATGTAAAAGAAAAATATGAGGAAAGAGAAGATTACGCAGAAAAATCCAAACCGATACTTAAAAAAGTTCTTGAAGATGCCGGAATAGAAGTTTCGAAGATAGACTATAGGGCCAAAAGATACTCCAGCCTTTATAAAAAGCTTTTACGCGAAGATATGAATATTGAAAAAATATATGATCTTATCGCGTTAAGAATTGTCGTTAAAAATATAGAAGACTGCTATGCGGCTTTAGGTATAATCCATAATAATTGGCCGCCATTGCCAAATAAAATCAAAGACTACATTGCCCTTCCTAAGCCGAACGGCTATCGCAGTTTACACACCACTGTTTTTTTTGTAGATAATAAAATAACAGAAATACAGATCAGAACCCAAGAAATGCACGACGAAGCCGAGACGGGTATTGCCGCCCACTGGGCATATGAAATGTCCAAAAATACAAAAACCTATATAGAAGGAAGGGCCAGTTTTGCCAATAAACGCGAATTGCAATGGGTAAATCAGCTTAAAAATTGGCAGAATGAATTTTCTAATCCGGAAGAATTCCTGGAATCATTAAAAATAGATTTTTTCAAAGACAGGATATTTGTAATCACTCCCAAAGGCGAAGTGGTAGATCTTCCGGCTGGATCAACTCCGATAGATTTTGCTTACCAAATACACAGCGATATCGGCAATAGCTGCTCCGGTGCAAAAGTTAACGGAAAAATAGTTCCGCTCGATTTCCGGCTTCATTCGGGAGATATAGTAGAAATCAATATTCAAAAGAACAAAAAGCCATCAGAATCCTGGCTGGATTTTGTTAAAACTACCAATGCTAAAAATCAAATAAAGAGCGGCTTGAAAGGCAATGAAAAGAAACTGGTTTCCACCGAAATTAAGGGCAGCGACATTAAAATTACAGTTGAAGATAAAATGGGCCTGCTTAAAGAAATTACCGCTGTTCTTTCCAGAAATCACGTAAACATTATATCCATCAACACTATCTCAAACGCAAGATTCCCGACTTTAAAATTCCGCTGCGACTTAACCACCACCGATAAAATAGAACGTCTTATTTTAAAACTTAAAAATATAAAAGAAATTAAAGAGATAAGCTATCAACTCTTTAAATCGTAAAATCATCTTCCGGCTGCACCGGTAAATCGTCATGCCTAATTATCATCGGCAATTCTTCTGCGTATGGATCGGGTACTCTTTGCTCAAGAAGAGATTCTTCGGATGACGGAATCATTTCTATCTCCGGCTTGTTGGGCAAATTATAATTTTCTTGATTTTCTTCTGTTTTGACTTCACTGGATATTAACGATTCCGATAACGAAGATGCTTCGGGAATTTTATTGATCAAATTTTCTGAAATCTTATCTAATCCAGAAACAAAGTTTTGTTCCCGATGCAGCGCATTAGTTCTTTTCTGAACCAATTTATCAATAATTCCCTGCAATTCCTCTTTAGAATAAAAATTAATAGTCAATCTTCCCCCATCACCCTCCGATTGAACTTTTACTTTGGTTCCCAATACCTCCATAAGCTGTTCCTCCAGAGAAGATATTTCCGGATCTGTTTTTGATTTTACAGAAGATTGTCCCTGCTGAGCGCTATCCAATACCGGTTTTTTATTTTTAATGCGCGTTCTTAATTCCCTGACGCTCAAATTATTGGAAATAAGATCATTAAAAATCAGCTGTTGTTCTTTGAGGTCTGAAACCATTAATAATAAGCGGGCCTGGCTTTCATTTATGTGATTATTGGACAGAGCATCTTGAGCGAAACTCGGCAAATTCAAAAGACGCATTGTGTTTGCTACCGATTCCCTGCTTTTTCCAACACGAACAGCTATCTCTCTCTGAGTAAGCCCAAATTGTTCCTGCAATTTTACATAGGCCCTGGCTGTTTCTAATGGATTTAAATTTTCTCGCTGAATGTTTTCAATGATAGCCAATTCAAGGCGCTCTCTTTCGGTAGGCGCAGACCGAATTATAACCGGAACTCTTTCTAGCCCAACCAATTTAGAAGCCATCAATCTTCGTTCTCCCGAAATAAGCTGATACTCAACATTTGTTCCGTTGGGAGAAACGGTTTCTATCTTTGTAACCACAAGCGGATGAAGTAAGCCGTATTCTCTGATAGAGTTTGCCAGTTCATTAAGCGCCTCCGGATCAAAATTCTTCCTGGGTTGATAAGGATTCGGCTTTATTTTATCGGTTTCTATATGAAAAATAGGATCTGGATTATTGCCCTGATTGAATTGCATAATAAAAACTTGTATATATAAATTACCTTTATTATAATAGAAAACAGCTTTCTATACTAATTCAATTGTTAATTAATGCCCGGGTGGCGGAATTGGCAGACGCACACGACTCAAAATCGTGCGGATAACATCCATGAGAGTTCGATTCTCTCCCCGGGCACCAGTAGGCGGTTTATTTTTTCGTATATCTAAATACGGTGATAATAAAATTCTTGAATCTAGAGCTGGAACTACTTGTTTTTTTACTAAATTTTTGGTCTTGACATAATAAACTAAAAATGTTGACAGTATAGGTGTATTATGCTAATATTGCTGGTACATAAAGAGTATAATCAACCCCGAAAAGGGGTGTTTTTATTCAATGGCCAACATGAAGATATTAAAGAAAACCAAACAATTCTATAGTAAAATCTCTATAAGATACGCCCGCATAGCTGTATTTTGCGGTCTTTTGGCTTCTTTTTTGATAAGTCCGGCGGCATTGGCTATTTCAACTAACCCAGAAACAGGCAAACCAATGAATCAGATCGAGGTTAAAATTACAGCCTACTCCTCGACAAAAAGCCAAACAGATAGCACTCCGTTTATAGCGGCTTCTGGTAAAAGAGTTTACGACGGTATGGTCGCCGCCAATTTTTTGCCATTTGGAACCAAAATAAAGATCCCCGAACTTTTCGGAGATAAAATATTTACAGTGGACGATAGAATGAACCAGCGCTATCAGAATCGTATTGATATTTGGTATTCAAGTACAGCTTCGGCGATAAAATTCGGCATTAAGCAGGCCACTATTGAAATAGTTGGACAGTAATAATTGCCACCCCGGTA
>JAJYZL010000080.1 GCA_021799965.1 bacterium
GGGAAGATTTCCGGTGAAGCTCAAAAATTAATGGATGTTACCAAACATTCTTTAATGCTTGGCATAAAAGAATGCCGTGCCGGCAAAACGTTAGGAGATATTGGCTGGGCTATAAACAACTATGTGGAAAAGAATTGATTTAAGGTTGTGAAGGGACTTTGCGGTCATGGCGTAGGTGTTGAGCTTCATGAAGAGCCCTCGGTTTTTAACGAGGGTCAAAAAAATACCGGCTTGGAACTAAAGCCCGGTATGGTATTAGCTTTAGAGCCAATGGTTTCGGCAGGAGATCCATATATCGTCCAAACTGAGCAGGAAAGCTATGCCACTCGCGACGGGAGTATTTCGGCTCATTTTGAACACACAGTATTGATAACCGAAAGAAATCCCGAAATTTTAACCAATTTTTAGAGTATTTTCGTGCTATAATAATTAGGTAATATATGCCCAAACCTTTCTTATCGGTAATTATTCCTGCATATAATGAAGCTAAGCGTCTGCCGCTTACTTTAATTGATATTGATAAGCACTTGGATGAGCAGGAATATTCTTATGAAATCGTTGTTATAAATGATGGATCAACCGATGATACGGCCGAAATAGTTACCAGATTTGCTCCTTTGATAAATAATTTAAAATTGATAAATAATAACGAAAATAAGGGCAAGGGCGCGGTGGTAAAACAGGGAATGCTGGAAGCTAAAGGATTGTGGCGTTTGTTTATGGACGCAGATAATTCTACTTCAATAGTAGAGTTTAACAAAATGATCCCTTATTTTAAGTCGGGATATGAAGTTGTTATTGGTTCGCGAAATGTTAGGGGTTCGAGGAGGATGCCGCATCAGCCGTTTTATAAAGAAATTCTGGGTAAATTGGGAAATATTATCATACGTCTAGTTTTGATTGGCGGCATCAAAGACACTCAGTGTGGATTTAAGTGTTTTTCCGAAGAAGCCGCTGAAAAAATATTTTCATTAACAAAAATAGACAGGTGGGGATTTGATGCTGAGGCGCTGGCTTTAGCTAAGGCCTTACATTACAAAATCAAAGAAATTCCTATTTTTTGGGTGAATGACGCAAGGACTCACGTGAAACTTAAAGATTATTTGCAAGTATTGCTCGAAACTGTTAAAGTACGCTGGTGGCTTTGGAAAAATATTTATAATTTAAAATAAAAAATAACAAAAATGGTTAAGCAATATTTAACAAAAGAGAAATTGGAAGAATTAAAAAAAGAACTTAATGAGCTCAAAACCGTTAAGAGAATTGATATAGCCGAGAAGCTCAAAAGAGCCAAAGAATTGGGCGATCTCTCCGAAAATTCCGAATATTTTGAAGCGCGCGAAGAGCAGGGTCAGATTGAAAGCCGTATTTTTGAACTTGAAGACATGTTGAAAGACGTTGAGATTATCGAAAAATCTCATACGGCCGGAAGCATCATAAAAGTTGGTTCAACGATCGAAGCGTCTAAAGACGGAAAGAAGTCCAAATTCTTTATCGTGGGTTCCAACGAAGCCAATCCCGCCGACGGTTTTATTTCCAATGAATCTCCTTTGGGCAGGTCGTTTTTAGGAAAGAAAAAGGGCGATGTTGTCTTGATCCATTTACCAACCGGAAAAAAAGTGGAATATAAAGTTTTATCGGTTGAATAGCGGTATCTATGTTAGAGGATCTTATTAAAGAGCGTTTAAAAAAGAAAGAAAATCTGGAAAAATCCGGCATTGATTGTTATCCTGCAAAAATTAAAAAGAGCCACACAATAAAAGAAATTTTATCTGGCTTTGTTTTTTTGTCTCTATTTAAGAAAAAAATTTCCGTTGCCGGCAGGATAACGGGTATGCGCGGACAGGGCGGAATTATTTTTTTGGATATTTTTGACGGAACCGGAAAGATCCAGGCCGTAGTTTCCAAGAAGATATATAAAGATTTTTCATTATACAAGGACAATCTTGATATTGGCGATTTTGTTTCTATTGAAGGAACTGTTTTTAAAACCAAGGCGGGGCAAAAAAGCATACGAACGGAAAATGTAACTTTGGCTACCAAAAGCTTAAGGCCTATTCCGAGCCAATGGTACGGCATTCAGGATGAAGAAGAAAAACTGAGAAAAAGATATCTAGACGTTCTGTTGAATTCCGATGTTATGGATATGTTTGAAAAGAAGTCTAGATTTTGGAATGCCGTGAGGCGATTTTTGCTGGATAGAAATTTTATAGAAGTTGAAACGCCGGTTTTAGAAAACACTCCTGGCGGCGCGGAAGCAAGGCCGTTTATTACCCATCATAATGCTTTAGATCTGGATGTTTATCTTAGAATTTCTCCGGAATTATGGCTGAAGAGGCTTATGGTAGCGGGTTATCCGAAGGTGTTTGAAATCGGAAGAATTTTCAGAAACGAGGGAATGGATGCCGAGCATTTGCAGGATTACACCCAAATGGAATTTTATTGGGCCTATGCAGATTACAACGACGGAATGAAAATGGTTGAAGAAATGTTCAAATTTATCGCCCAAGAAACATTTGGAACATTAAAGTTCAAGATTAAAGAATTTGATATTGATTTTGGCGGTAAATGGGAAATTTATGATTACGTTGAATTAATCAAGAAAATGACGGGTGTTGATATATTAAAAACCACAGTAAAAGAAGTTGAGGGCAAGCTGAAAGAGCTTGACGTTGAGTATGATAGGCACGGTTTTAATTTGAACAGGGGAATAGATAGTCTTTGGAAATTTTGCAGAAAGAAAATTGCCGGTCCAGGGTTTCTAATAAACGTTCCCGTGATGATGGAACCGCTGGCTAAGAGATCTTCTAAAAATAAGAACATCGTCGAAAGATTTCAGGTCATTGTTGCCGGATCTGAATTAGGCAAGGGCTTTAGCGAGCTTAACGATCCGATAGATCAGCTTGGAAGGTTTAACGATCAGGCCAAACTTAGAGAGGCGGGCGACGAAGAAGCTCAGATGAAAGATGACGAGTTTGTGGAGGCCTTGGAATATGGAATGCCGCCCACTTGCGGCTTCGGAATGAGCGAGCGGGTATTTAGCTTTTTGATGAATAAAACTGTAAGGGAATGCCAAATTTTCCCATTAATGAAGCCTAAGAAATAATAAGATATAAAATACTATGCTTGATATAAAATACATAAGAGAAAACAGCGAAAAAATAAAGGAGGCAGTTAAAAATAAAAACATTGATTTAAGCATTGATGATCTTTTAGCTGTTGATGATAAACGCCGCGCTTTGCAAACGCAGATTGATGAATTGAGAGCTAAAAGAAACAAGTTGGCTGATGCGGGAAAAGCCGGCAAGCCGAGCCAGGAGCAAATTGAAGAGGGCAAGCTTATTAAAACTAAGATCGCCGAAGCCGATGCCAGTCTTAAAGCCACTCAAGAAGAATATATGGATTTAATGGTGAAGGTGCCAACAATACCGTCTCCGGAAACTCCAATCGGAAAAAGCAGCGAAGAAAATATTGTGGCGGGGGAATGGGGTAAGAAGCCGGAGTTTGATTTTAAGCCAAAAGATCATATTGAATTGGCGGAGGATTTGGGTTTAATAGACTTTGAAAGAGGTACAAAGGTAGCCGGCTATCGCGGTTACTATTTGAAAGGCAAAGGCGCTCAGCTTGTAATGTCGCTTATGATGTATGCTTCCAACAAGATGGTTGAAAAGGGATATAATCTTTTTATTCCGCCAACATTGGTAAAGGGCTTTG
>JAJYZL010000081.1 GCA_021799965.1 bacterium
AATCAGATCGAGCATCAATTTTTCTTTACCATCGGAACAAAGCCCGTCGCAAGAAACAAATTCAGTCCATATCACATCGGGCTTGCCATATTTTGCGAACATTTTCCGGAAAGCCGCGTCGGTAACGTTGGCCATCGGAGCTAAAGCCAAAATCGGCCGCCTTTGCTTCTTTGAGCTTTCTTTTAATTTTTTCCAAAATCCCATCGACATAATTTCGTATTTTTAGAAGTTTCAAATCATAATAACCAAAATCCAGTAAATTAAAAAGTCCCCGGAACATGGGGACTTTTTAAAAATTACTTTTCTATATTTTCAACTTCTTTTCTTATATAGATATCTATCTTAGCCACATTCTTTTCCAATTCTTTAATTGCAAACTCATCGTCAAACTTGTCTTCGGTCTTAAGAGCCTTCTTGAGATCTTCCATATCCTTTTTAATCATATTTGTTATTTTAATGACGTCCTGCTGCGTAACGAATACCTTTCTATTTATCTTTTCAGATTTTAATTTAAAGAAGTAATAGCCGCCCATAAAGCTGCCCATAAGCAATATTACCAAGATGACTATGATATCCAAAAGGCTAAGCTGTATAAAACCAATTGTTAAAATAGGCTTGGTGCTGATAACCATATTATTGAATGTAACAGGCAAGCTCAAAGCCCCCCCTATCATCTTGAGATCTGACCACAACTTGATATTTGCCATTTTGAAACGGCTGAGAAAAACTGTATTCCCACTGCCCGCTATCATCTGTTTTTGCCGACGCCCTGGCCGCAACCGTTCCGTCGGATTTAACTACGGATATTAAAGCCATAGAGCCAGGAAGGCCAGAGCCCTGGACTAAAAGCGCATTTTCTGAATCAGAATAAAATGGCTGAGTTACAAATTTTATTTCAGGAGAAGCGATTGGCAATATTTCAAAAGCCAAAGACGACTCTGACTCATTACCGGCTTTATCAAACGCCTTAACTAAAACGGAGTGCTGACCC
Source organism: bacterium (assembly GCA_021799965.1). Classification (GTDB taxonomy): domain Bacteria; phylum Patescibacteriota; class Minisyncoccia; order UBA6257; family 02-FULL-45-10c; genus JAHILT01. The sequence continues at coordinate 992 of JAJYZL010000081.1, forward strand.
GGTTCCAAAATCGGAAGCTTCAGTTCTCCAGTCTGCACTTTAATCGGAGCCTGAGAATCAACAATTACAGAATAAAAATCTATTCCGGATAAACTATCATTTGTAGCAAAATCAATGGTCGGAGACGGATCGTCAATTTTAAGACCTTCCGGCATACTAACTTTAAAATTCAACGGAGGGGTTATATCAATAGATACTTTATATGTAGAAATCGGACCCTTTCCAATATTATTTTTAAACCTTACATGAATATAGTTTATGCCCTCGCTCAGAGTTCCGACATCCTTACCATCAAAAAGCTGTTTATCAAAAACTAAAGGATCTCCGTTTGGATTTTTATCAACTAAAACAGCTGCGGCTATGACATCCTTTGGAACCTCCCAAAAAACTATTGCATCGCCTTGCTGGCTATACCACTTTGTTTGATCGGCATATAAACCAACAGAAAGAACCGGAGCAACAGGAAGCTTTGTTGAAGCAATGGGAGCGGCTGTTACCGGCTTAGGCTGCTCAATAACAGGCGCTGGAGCTGTGGGCGTATTAGTAGTACCGGAAACAGTGACGCTGGTTTCATTTACCGTTGAAAGAACGTTGGTGCCCTGTCCATCATCTGCCGTCACTACCCCATTAGAAAACTTAATCGCCGAAGAACCGACGCCAACTGCCTGAAATTTCATTGTTAAAATTTTCAAGCCTGATCCGGAAAGACTGGTAGGCGTTCCGCCAATAAAACTCATAGTACCGGTATCGTTAGATATAGTCGGATCTTCTACCCAAAAATTAAATATAGATCCGGTATTATCCACCGAAATCATTTTTAAAACACTAGGAGAGAAACTTATGGTGCCCTGTGCCGCATTAATATTTTGACCGGCATCTAAAGTTAAAGACACGGAAAATTGCTGCCCCATAGATATGCTTTGGCTGTCGGTGTTTAAATTTATAGCCGTAGCAGCTGCGGATGCATTACCAAAAGCCAGCAGATAAAATGCCGGAAGAATAATTGTAATTATTTTTAATATTTTTTTCATTTTTATTTCCGCCAACTGGCGGACAATTAATTATTTAATTATAAACCTTTCATAGCTCTTAAGAAAATACTCAGATCGGAAATATCGACTTTTCCGTCCATATTTAAATCATCAAAAGCCCTGAGGGTGGCATTGCCATTCCACCGGGAAAGAAAAATACTCCAATCCTTAATATCAATCACGCCATCGCCATTAAAATCGGCTTGAGGATATTTTAGTGCTGAAACCGTAAAATTTTCAGAAGCAGAAAATTGGCTGGAAACACCGGATTTATCCGTTTGTCTCGCTATAACAAAATGTGTTTTAGGGCTATAATTGGCCGTATTTATCGTGGCCTCATAATACCCATTCTTATCAGCGGTTGAATTTATGTTTAAGAAATTGTCTACCCTTAATTGAATAGACGAGCCGGGATATGCATAACCACTAACCTTTACTACCCCGCCTCTTGCAACTGAACTATTCTGAATATTTACCGTTGGAGGAATAAATATATTATCCACCGTAAGATCGTTTGTAGAAAGAAGATTTGCGGTAAATGTTAAAATACCGCTACTCACGCCATTTTTATCTATACCCTCCAAAAAGAATATGTAATTAGATTCAAAAAAACTTATAAAATGTTGGCTGAAATTTCCCTGATCATCAACTTGAATATTGTAATCAGGCGATGTTGAATTAACCAAAATTTTTTCTATTGGGCTGCGTCGGTATACTTTAACCATACCACCAGGAAAAGCGCGTCCTGAAAAAATCACGTTCTTTGGCGGTATACCCGATCCTCCGGTCGGAGTAGTAATTGGCGTAACTGGAAAACAAGCTATAAAAGAAGAAAATCCTGTAGAAGTGAACTGACAAAAGCCGCTATTGATAACACAGGTATTTATTTGGGACCAACTGGTATCTCCATAAGATTTTTTAAAAACAACTGCAGTCTGACCATTGTATTGAGCACCAACAAAAATTAAAATATTTACGCCTTGAGTGGAAGTCAGAGAATTAGACGGCAAGCCAAACGATAGCCCACCAACAAAATTATAATTAGTAGGAACGCTGATAGAACCCAAATCACTAGTTGCACTAAGTTGGCTAAAATCAACATTTGTACCCGCGCTCATAACGGTGCTTATAGGTACGGTCATTATAGATCCGGAAGTAAAGTTGATCTGAACCTGCTGAGTAAATGTAATATTCGTTGACGACGTTAGAACACTATTCGGAACTATTATTCCTGCGCTAATAGTACTCTGGATTTGAGATGGTGAAATAGTTGTAGTTGTCGGCAATGTTATCGTCACCGATGCATTCAGACTGGAGGAAATATTTCCGGCGGCGTCTTTAGCCCAAGCATAAAGAGTTTTGGCACCGGCGCTTGAAAAAGTGTATGAAGTCGGAGCCGTGGAACTCCAGCCCGAATCAGAACTCAGCGGAGTTGATGACGTTTCGGTAAGCAAATAACCAGTGACACCGACATTGTCGGTAGCGGTGAAAGTGGTAATGGAGACCGTAAGCGAAGAAGAAGTTGATGGAATTGAGAATGCGGTCACTGTAGGAGGTGTGGTGTCGGTTAATGTTATCGTCACCGATGCATTCAGACTGGAGGAAATATTTCCGGCGGCGTCTTTAGCCCAAGCATAAAGAGTTTTGGCACCGGCGCTTGAAAAAGTGTATGA